>CAKROP010000198.1 GCA_934373375.1 uncultured Anaerosacchariphilus sp. | reverse complement strand
CTACAGAGGAGCAGAGATTTCGCTGAAGCATGTAATCAATAACATTCCCATATTGATTCAGTGTCTGTTTTTCCATGACGATTACAGGCAGAATTCCGTGCTGACCTGGTTTTCCATGTATGTGGTGACGATTCCGTTTATCCTGTATGGAATTGGGGGTCAGGTGAAGCAGTGCGCAGCGGAGATTCGGGAGAAGCGCTGGTCTGCGGAAACTATGGTTCTGCTCTGGGTGGTCGCTCAGATCTGTATGGGACTTTGCATTGCAGGGCCCAATGTGAATAAGTTGAACGGTATTTATTTCGGCCTGGCGTTTTTTGGTGCAAAAGGCCTGGTAAGGTGTCTGGATCATATTCAAAGCATCAGAGAAAAGAGATGGTTCATGCTTGGGATGGCGGCGGCTTACAGCATCTTTTTCGTGACCTTCACCTGGTATTATTTTACACAGTATACGGCACAGACCCATCCACTTTCCATGTTCTGGGCCACTTACGCGGATGTTCTGGACGAATGGAAGGACGAGATCGGGGAACGGCAGGTCTATGTGGATTCTCCGTACATCTACTATGCGCTGGGAGAGAAAATGTCGCCCATGGATTTTCAGGTGATCGAGCAGGGCATGACCGATCGGGGAAATGTACATTTCGGACTGTCCGAGGAACCGGATGAAAACGGATTCTATATCGTATTCGGGCGCAGCGGTTATGTGGAGCGTCTGGAGCAGGCTGGTTTCACAGTCATACGCGATGGAAAGTTTGACATTGCCTTTGTACAGTAATGAAAAAAATGAAATCGTGAAAAAATAATAAAGATAATTTTGAAATATCACGAAAAACTGGATAAAATATGACGAGAACCTTTTTAAAAACTAATGCCTAAAAATGCCAAATATAAAACTCCCACTCAAAAAAATGGGAGTTTTTCAGTACCCTTTAACTAAAAGGCTTTTAAGCTATAGACGAACATATGGTGCTACAAAAGTGCGGAAGCCGTCAGAAATGAGATCCCGATTGGATATATAACGCATCTGCCGGAGCAGGACGAATTGTACGCAAAGGTATTTTCTAAAAAGTAGCCTCGGATTTCCCGTTGCTTTTTACCCATAAAACAACTATAATAACCCTAACAGTTTAAATACAGCGAGGTAACGGATTATGGAAAAGAAAAAAGTAGTTGTTGCTTTGGGACATAAAGCACTGGGAACCACATTGCCGGAGCAGCAGGTGGCAGTAAAGAATGCGGCGAAAGCTATCGCGGATCTGGTGGAGGAGGGCTGTCAGGTAGCCATCAGCCACAGCAACGCGCCCCAGGTGGGCATGATTCATACGGCTCTCAATGAGTTCGGAAAAGAGCACGAGAATTACACCTTCGCGCCCATGTCGGTCTGCTCGGCCATGAGCCAGGGCTATATCGGATATGACCTGCAGAACGCCATCCGGGAGGAGCTTCTGGGAAGAGGCATTCTGAAGACTGTCAGCACCATCATTACCCAGGTAGTGGTAGATCCCTACGACGAGGCATTTGCGGAGCCTATCAAGGTGATTGGCCGTTATATGACAAAAGAAGAGGCTGAGGCAGAAGAAGAGAAGGGCAACTTCGTAGTGGAGGAAGAAGGCAAGGGCTTCCGCCGTGTGGTTGCGGCTCCGAAGCCCACGGATATCGTGGAAATCGACGCGATCCGCACACTGCTGGACGCGGATCAGGTAGTCATCGCCTGCGGAGGCGGCGGAATTCCGGTGCTTCGCCAGCGCGGCCACTTAAAGGGCGCCAGCGCCGTCATTGAGAAGGATTATGCCAGCGGAAAACTGGCGGAGCTTCTGGACGCGGACATGCTGATGATTCTGACCGGAGAGAATAAGATCTGTATTAATTATGGTACAGATCGTGAGAAAGAGCTGGATAAGGTAACACCGGAAGAAGTGGAGTCCTACGCGGCAGCAGGACAGTTTCCGCGGGCGTCCGTACTGCCGAAGATGGCGGCAGGCGCTTCCTTTGTGGCAGGCCGTCCGGGCCGGGTGGCGGTGATTGCGGATCTGGCGAAGGCAAAAGAGGCCCTTCACGAGAAGACCGGAACAATTATCAGAGAGGCAAAGTAATTTATGTCTGCGAAGATACAGAAGATATGCGTCGGCTTATTTTCCGGCGGAGCGGCACTGGTGTGGCTGCGGGTCTGCTATATGGCCGCAGTTTCCTTAAATGAGACAAAGAAAATCGGTCTTCTGGCCCTGGGGCTTCTGGTGGTTTTCCTGTTTTTGACATTTCTGACAGAGAAATTGTCCGGGCGGCTTAAAAATGAAAAAAAATTCTGGCGGGGAGCGTCTCTGACGCTCCTGCTTTTGATGGCGGCAGGATTGCTCTATTGCGGCTTACAGCTTCGGGTTTACCCGGGCTGGGATTTCGGATCCGTCTACCAGGGAGCGGTGGAAATTGCGGAGGACGGCGCGTTTTCGGAAAGCAGCAACTGGTATTTTACCACCTATCCCAATAATGTGGCAGTCTGCATGTTCCTGGCCGTATTTTTTAAAATATTCGGGGGCTTATGCTCCTACATTACCCTGGGCGTGCTGCTGAATGTGGGTCTGATTGTGCTGGGCGTTGCGTTTCTGTTCCTGCTGGCTGAACAGCTCTATGGCGGTCGAATGGCATGGCTGGCTCTGGCAGCCTGCGCCTGCTTTCTGCCCTTCTATATGCATAGCGCGATTTTTTATACGGATACCTTTGCCCTGCCCTTCGTGACAGGCTGTTTTCTGTCCTATCAGCTTCGGAAGAAGGACGCCCGGTTCCTGCTTCTGACGGCAGCCGTGCTTGCGGTGGGATATAAGGTAAAGGGAAGCCTGGGCGTGATTCTGATAGCGCTTCTGATTCATATCTGGCTGGAAAAGGAGAAAGCGGCGGAACGGATGAAAAAGAGCTTATTGCTTCTAATCCCGTTTCTGGCTCTGGTAGGGGCGCTCACGGTAATTCCGCAGAAAATGCCCTTTTTTGACGCGACGGATTCCTATCAAAATGAATTCCCGGTGGAGCACTGGCTGGCGCTTGGACTGACCGGAGTGGGCGGTTACGATGCCAACGTGTACTGGATGACGGCTTCTGTGGAGGGAAAAGCGGAAAAACAGGAAACGGATCGTACATATATCAAAGAAAAACTGGAAGAATATGGAAGCAAAGGCCTGCGCCAGCATCTGGACAGCAAGATTGTATTTACCTGGGGCGACGGCGTATATTTTGCTCCTGAGAAGCTGAAGCGGGATCCTCTGCGGGAGAGCTGGCTTCATTCCTGGTTTCTGTATGACGGCGTGGATTACGCGAAAACTTACCGGTATTGCAATGCAGTACAGCTTCTTCTGCTTGGCGGAATCCTCTTATCGCTGCTTGTGAATTTCTTTGGGAAATGCGAAACACGGGAGATACAGGCCATGCAGATAGCAGTCTTCGGCCTGTTCCTGTTCCTGCTGATCTGGGAAACCCGCTCCCGTTATCTTGTGAATTTTGTCCCGATATTCATTTTGCTGGGGATAGACGGAATTCAGGAAATCCGTTCTCTGCTTCCGATGAAAAAAAGCGGGCAAATGAAAACAGAAAAACCGGATAAATAAGGAAAACAAAAATGAGTACAGGATGTGAAAATCCCGTACTCATTTTTTGACTAAGCAAATGTATCATTTATTGCAGCCGTATCACCTGCTGACCGGGAGCCGCGCCGAAGGCCTTCTGACAATACTGGTCAATGGCCTCATTTTCCGGATCCAGGTTGATAAAATATTCGTACTCCAGATCGATGGCAATATTGACGATATCCGCAAATTCATCCTCTGAGGAGACGCCCACATGAACGTCTACGGTAGGGGTGTAGAGCAGGTATTTGGTCAGATGATAGACATAGCCCATATCGTCTTCGGGAATGCAGATGAGGTAATCCTGATAATGCTCGATGTCATATTCGTCCATAAGGCGCTCCAGCTCCGCACGGACGGGGTATTCTCCGGTCCTGTGAAGAATGGATGTGGACATGCCGAGCTTCTGGTATACCAGGAGCAGAAGCAGCGTGCCGATTACTGCCAGGGGCAGCTTCTGATTATCCAGCTCCCGCAGAAGGTAAAAGAGCGCGTAGGCAAAGCAGAACATGATAATCGTGCGGTAATAACGACCATAGCCGGCCATGACCACGGCTTCGCCCTCCGGCATGGAGAACAGATACATACACAGATTACCAAGCTGGTAGAGGGCGTAAACCACAATCAGAAAGACAGCGCGTCCGAACCAGGGGCGTATAGAAAGCTTATGCATAGCGCAGGCGGCCATGAAGACCGCAAGGACGAGAAGCAGAAACAGAAGTCCGCGCCCGGCGATAAGCTGCTGCCAGAAAGCCTCTGCAATCCGGGAGATGGAACCGTCCGCCATCTTCTGCTGTATGTTGGCGAGATAGGCGGAAAGGGACATGCTGTGAGGAGAGGACTCTGCGGCAGCGAAAACATAGGCCACATGCTTTTTCCACAGCAGCAGTGTGAGAAGCGGAGCAAAAAATACGGTGTACCAGGAGCGGCGCGCGGGAGCGGAAGCAGTTTTCCCGTGACGGCATGCATGCCAGATCAGCTTACCGGCCAGCAGTGCCCAGAAGAAAATGCCAGAATTCTTAATCAGAATCAGGGCGACGGCAGGCAGGACGGAAAGCCAGGCAGTCTGGTCTTCTGCTCCCAGCTCCT
>CAKROP010000197.1 GCA_934373375.1 uncultured Anaerosacchariphilus sp. | reverse complement strand
ATCTCTTCCACCAGGAAATTCACTGCGTCCGAGCTGATTTTCTCAGTGGACTGGCGGATAGAACACAGCTTCGGCGATATGTATTCGTCATATTCCAGATTATCAAATCCCACCACCGAAATATCCTCGGGAATCCGCAGGCCCCTCTTCTGCGCAGCCTGATATAATCCGTAAGCCATCCGATCGCTCTGGGCGAAAATACCGGTGGCGCCCTGATTCAGAAAATGCTCCAGCGCTTCCTCCGCGCGAAGTCCCTTGTAAGAATCCTCGTATACCAGCTCTCCCTGATAGGCGATTCCGGCTTTTTTTAATCCGTTCTTATATCCTTCCAGACGCTGCTGCACGCTGTAGTTATCCGACTGGCCCGTATAACAGCCGATCTTCCGGTGTCCGTTTTCAATGAGCCATTCGGTCGCTTTCTCTCCTCCCACCCGGTTGTCTGTCATAAAAACCGGCAATTCTGCTCCGGCCAGAGGTCTGTCCAACAGAACAATTGGGACACCTATTTTCTCTATCTCTTTTTTCAGCCGCTCCGCCTGATCATTTTCCGCTCCGGCGGAGCGTACCATCAGGATTCCGTCGATACAGTAATCTTCAAAGGTATGTAACAGCCGTATGTCATTTTCCACTTCGTCAAAGGAATTGCCGTAGATAATCTGGTAATTCCTTTTTCGTGCCTCCATCTCCACGTATTTGGAAATGTCGCTGAAAAAGTTATTCCCATTATCGGGAATAATCAGTCCCAGAAGTCTCGTCCGCTTGGAACGAAGCCCGCTGGCAAACTGATTTGGTCTGTAGTGCAGCTTCTCCGCCGCCTCCCAGATCTTCTTCTGTGTCTCTTCGGACAGGGTGTTCTCCTTCCCGTTCAAAACCAGGGATACTGCTGTGTTGGAACATCCCGCTTCCTTTGCTACCATCTGTAATGTTACTCGCATTTTCACCGTCCGCTTTCGCATAAATCGTTTTATAAATCGTTTTATGTCTAGAAATATAACATTTTTTATAATATAAATCAATCCGAAATATTTCATAAAACGTCGTCTGTTTTTTTGTCTATTTTGTCTACTACTTCTTTCTTGAAATCTGTTTTTTTATCTATTATACTTAAATTCAAACCAATCACCCGAAGGAGGACCGAAAGTATGCGAACTCTGGACGCAGCCCCGCTGCAGCACCTGGAGCTCCTGCTTCACCGTTATCCTCTTTTGCAGAAAAATCGTTCTGAAATCGTTCAAGCCTATTTTCTATTAGAATCCTGTTTTCAAAATCAGGGAAAGCTTCTGATTGCCGGAAATGGCGGAAGCGCCGCCGACGCGGATCATATCGTCGGCGAACTGATGAAAAGCTTTAAGAAACCGCGCACCCGTTCTCAGTCTTTTTCTGATAAGCTTAGCGCGCTTTCCCCGGAATGGGGAGACTATATCGCTGGACAGCTTCAGGGCGCCCTGCCAGCTATTGCGTTGGATGGACACCCTGCTTTATCTACGGCTTTTTTAAATGACACCAACGGGCTGCTTGTGTTTGCCCAACAGCTTTCCGGCTACGGCGTCCCGGGCGACGTCTTCCTAGCTCTTTCCACCAGCGGCAACAGCCAGAATCTCGTATTTGCCGCGCTGGTCGCCAGGGCGCTCGATATGCCTATCATCAGTATGACTGGGGAGAAGGAAAGCCGCCTGTCTGAGATCTCGGACGTCACCATCCGGGTTCCGGCTACCGAGACCTACCAGGTGCAGGAGCTTCACCTGCCGGTCTATCATTGCCTGTGCCTGATGCTGGAAGCGCACTTTTTCCCGGAATAGAAGCTCTATCACTTAAATCGAATGCCAAAAACTCCCTGCATGTCTTCCGTCTTCAAACGCCAACATGCAGGGAGTTTCTTATGTTCCTATATTCTTTTAACCTCTGTAGTAATTAATCAGACAGCCCTTCAGAATGATCTCACGCTCATCATCAGTCAGGCCGCCCAGCTTCAGGGTGATCTCACGCTCTTTCTCACCATTGACATAAGCCGGGATCTCGGTTTTCTTCTCTTCCACTGCCTTGCGGATCTCCGGAACAAACAGGAAATCACCCTTGGTGAAGGGAAGCGCGCCCTCGTCGATGAGGAAGGGCAGCATACCCCAGTTGATCAGGTTGGAACGGTAACGCTTGGTGGCGTAGGAATTGGCGATGTTGGCCCAGCCGCCCAGTACCTTCTGGCAGGAGGCCGCCTGCTCTCTGGCGGAGCCGTCGCCCGGCTTCACCGCAAAGATGGTACTGCCCACGCCTACATTGGTCTTGTCCACGCCCGGATACCATGCGTTCAGGTTTTTAAATACCGGTTTCAGCTCCGGGACAGCTTCTGCCGGACAATCTCCTGCCTCGATGGCCTTCTCGGCTTTCTGAATCGCCTTTGCCAGTCCCACATAGGCCGGATCCTTACGGGACAGAGTGAACTCTGCCAGTCCCAGCGGATTGGAACGATAGGAAGATGTCTCGCCGGACGGGATCAGCTCGTCGGTGGTCGTAACCGGATCGTGAATCTCCGATACCACCTTCAGAATCAGATGCTCCGCCAGGGCCGGCATAGCGGGCCAGTCCTTGATATTCGGGCCAAACTTGATCTCTACGCTCGGATCTGCCACGCCCTTGCTGTCAAAGACGCGGTTCTCGTAAATCTTGCTGTCAAAGAAGTAACGCGGGTTGCTGAAGTCCACGTCCATCTCGGTGGCCGCGGTCAGATAACCCTTGTTGGCTGCGGTAGCGGCGATGGAACGGGCGTCCATCAGCGCCACAGACGCAATCTGGCCGCTCTGGAGCTTGGAGCCCTCCCGGTTCGGGAAGTTACGGGTGGAGTGACGGATACTGAAGCCGTTGTTGGACGGGGTATCGCCTGCGCCGAAGCAGGGGCCGCAGAAGGCTGTCTTCAGTACTGCTCCGGTCTCCATCAATGCAGCGGCAGATCCATTTTTTACCAGTTCCATGTAAATCGGCATACTTGCCGGATATACGCTTAAGGTAAATTCATCCGGGCCGATGCTTGCGCCCTTTAAGATATCCGCTGCCGCGCAGATATTTTCAAAGCCGCCGCCTGCACAGCCTGCAATGATTCCCTGATCCACGTAAAGCTTTCCGTCGCGGATCTTGTCCGTCAGCCGGTAATCCACCACGCCGCCCAGGGATACCAGGGCTTTCTTCTCCACATCTCGCAGGATATCCCCCAGGTTTGCCTTTACCTCCTCGATGGTATAGACATTACTGGGGTGGAACGGCATGGCAATCATGGGCTTCACAGCGCTCAGATCCACATAAATCATGCCGTCGTAGTAAGCTACCTTGCCCGGCTTCAGCTCTTTATAAGCTCCGGCTCTGCCATGAATTTCGTAAAACTCTTTGATAGTGTCGTCAGTCTTCCAGATAGAGGACAGGCAGGTGGTCTCGGTGGTCATAACGTCAATACCGATACGGAAATCTGCGCTTAAATTCTCCACGCCATCTCCCACGAACTCCATGACTTTATTATTCACATAGCCCTTCTCGAAGACTGCCCCAATGATAGCCAGCGCCACATCCTGGGGACCTACGCCCTTCTGGGGCTCTCCGGTCAGGTACACGCCCACCACACCTGGCATATTAATGTCATAGGTCTTATTCAGAAGCTGCTTTACCAGCTCCGGACCCCCCTCGCCCATGGCCATGGTTCCGAGAGCTCCGTAACGGGTGTGGCTGTCGGATCCCAGAATCATCTTTCCGCCCTCTGCCAGCATCTCACGGGCAAACTGGTGGATAACGGCCTGATGAGGCGGTACGTAGACACCGCCGTATTTCTTCGCGCAGGTCAGGCCAAACATGTGGTCATCCTCGTTGATGGTTCCGCCTACGGCGCACAGACTGTTGTGACAGTTGGTCAGCACATAGGGAATCGGGAACTTCTCCAGTCCTGAAGCGCGGGCTGTCTGAATGATTCCTACAAATGTAATATCGTGGGACGTAAGCTTGTCAAATTTAATTTCCAGCTTGTCCATGTTGCCTGATGTATTGTGTGACTCCAGAATTCCATAGGCAATGGTCTGCTTTCTGGCCTCTTCCTTAGAGGGCACGCTGCCAAGCTGGCTCTCCAGCACGCTCTGCGCGTCCCTGGTATCCGGGATGATCTCTGTTCCGTTCAGCAGATATGCTCCGCCTTCCAGTAATTGAACCATGTTTCTCCTCCTGCATTATACGCTTACTTTTTTCTTATCATTATAAAGATAGCTTGCACAGAATGCAAGCTATCTTCTCACTTATTCTTTCTTATTCGTACCGTTTTTTGCGGATATATCCAAGCGCAGCTGCCAGTCCCGCAAGAGCCAGGAACCCACAGCTTGCGGCCAGTTCCACCGGATTCTGGTCACCGGTGGCCACGGAGGCCGTCTGTGTCTTATTGCCGGATGAGCCGGAATGGTCTGAAGATCCGGTTTTCTTCGGTTCTTCTGTCTTCTTCGTCTCCTCTGGTTTCACCGGTTCCTTGTAACTGTTTTGAAATACAGGCTCTTTTCCTTCGGTATCCAGTTCCGCCACCAGTACACCGTCATCCTTTTGGATAACCTTTATGGTACAGGTATAAACTGTATCGTCATAGGTCACATAGTCCAGCTGCTCTTTTTCCTCGCTGATGGTATAGGTATAGCTGCCCGGTTCTTTAAAGGTCAGCCGCTCAAAGACGATTTTGCCGTCTGCATCGCTGGCTGCCCTGC
>CAKROP010000196.1 GCA_934373375.1 uncultured Anaerosacchariphilus sp. | reverse complement strand
CTGTCTGAGGCCCGTAGGGCCGAGTTTGCCGGTCGGGCGCGTAAAGCCGCCTGCGAGGAGTAGGAAAATAGGCGTGTTCCCACCCAGTTATCCGTCTCCCCCACGGCACATAACGTAAAATCACTTCATTGACACACAATTAACAAAGCAGAATTCCGACTATATAAGTCGGAATTGACAAAAACTCATGTTGACTTAACAGAAAAATATAACATATCATCCAAAAAACTCCAACAAACTAACAAAAAAATATCATTTAGGGGTTGTTAAACCTTTAACAACGTAGTATAATAATGTAGATTGATAGAAAAATGTCAAACAGACAACTTTGCAACAAATAAGAAATAAAAAGGAGGTAGTCAAATGGTGTACAGCTACTATCCGGGCTGCACGTTAAAGAACAAAGCGCAGGACCTGGACCGATACGCCAGAATGTCGGCAGAAGCCCTGGGATTTACTCTGGAGGAAATCGAAGCCTGGCAGTGCTGCGGAGCCGTCTATCCGCTGGCGTCCGATGAGATTGCCACGAAGCTGTCCGCAGTCCGCGCCCTGAATGACGCGAAGGAAAAGGGACAGGATCTGGTAACCCTCTGCTCCGCCTGTCATCATGTGATCAAGCGCGTCAACGATGACATGCAGAATGTGGAGGACATCCGCACCCGTGCCAACAATTATCTGAAGCTTGAAAAACCCTATGAAGGAGAGACAAAAGTCCTTCACTATCTGGAGGTCCTGCGCGACCGCGTCGGCTTCGATACCATCCGTGAGAAGGTTACCCATCCGCTGACCGGTCGGAAAATCGGCGCGTATTACGGCTGTATGCTGCTTCGCCCCAGTGATATCATGGCCTTTGATGATCCGGAGAATCCGGCCATTATCGAGGACTTTATCCGTGCCCTGGGTGCTGAGCCTGTGGTATATCCCTACCGGAACGAGTGCTGCGGCGGTTATGTGTCCCTGAAGGACAAGCCCCTGGCCGGTACGATGGTAGACCGGGTAATGGAATCCGCGGCAGATCACGGAGCGGAAGAGCTGATTACCGCCTGTCCTCTGTGTCTCTATAACCTGAGAACCAGTGGAAGCGCGAAAAAGCTTCCGGTTACATATCTGACGGAGCTTCTGGCAGAGGCGCTTGGTCTGATTCCTGAGAAAAATGCGGAAGGAGGAGCAGAAGATGCAGAAGGCTGATATGGCGAAGGCCGATAGACTTCGGGAGATGAGCGGCGTCAACACCCGGAAATGTATGAAGTGCGGAAAATGCTCCGCGACCTGTCCCGCTTATGAGGAGATGGATATCCGTCCCCATCAGTTTGTTTCTTATGTGGAGAATGGCGACATAGAGCCCCTTTTAAATTCCACCACCATCTGGAAATGTCTTTCCTGCTTTGCCTGCGTAGAGCGTTGTCCCAGAGACGTAAAGCCTGCGAAGCTCATTGAGGCAGTACGGCAGATGGTAGTAAGACAGCGGGGCGGCAATTATTTAAGCCCCAACGAGATACCCGAATTACTGGACGAGGAACTGCCCCAGCAGCTGCTGGCCAGCGCGTTCCGCAAATACAGCAAATAATCAGGAGGTGAAAAAACGTGCAGAGAATAGGAGTATTTGTCTGTCATTGCGGTACGAACATAGCAGCGACGGTAGATATCGGACGGGTGGTAGCGGCAGCGGCGAAGGAGCCGGGCGTCGTTCACGCGGAAGATTACCAGTATATGTGTTCCGAAGCAGGACAGCTGAAAATCCGGGAGGCCATCGAACAGAAACACCTGACAGGTATCGTTGTCTGTTCCTGTTCCCCCAGAATGCATGAGAATACATTTCGCCAGGCGGCAAAGCGGGCCGGTATCAATCCCTACATGGTAGAGATTGCCAATATCCGCGAGCATTGCTCCTGGATTCATAAAGATATGGAGGAAGCTACCGAGAAGGCCATTATCCTGGCCCGGGCAGCCATCGCTAAGGTTATGCTGAACGCGCCCCTGACGCCGGGCACCAGCCAGGTTGTAAAGCGCGCCCTGGTGATTGGCGGCGGTATCGCGGGTATCCAGACCGCGCTGGATATTGCGGAGGCAGGCTACGAGGTAGATATCGTAGAGAAAACTCCCAGTATCGGAGGAAGAATGTCCCAGCTTGACAAGACCTTCCCGACTCTGGACTGCTCCGCCTGTATCCTGACACCGAAAATGGTGGAGGCTGCGGCCCATGAGAAGATTACGATTTATACATATAGCGAGGTAGAGAAGGTCAGCGGCTTCGTAGGCGATTTCCATGTGGATATCCGGAAAAAAGCAAGAAGCGTGGATATGAGCAAGTGTACCGGCTGCGGCGTCTGCCAGGAGAAGTGTCCTTCCAAGAAGGCTCCCAATGAATTCAACCGGGGACTGAATACACGAAGCGCGATCTATACGCCCTTCGCCCAGGCGATTCCCAATGTTCCGGTGATTGACCGTGAAAACTGTATGAAATTCAAGACCGGAAAATGCGGCGTCTGCGCCAAGGTATGTCAGGCGGGCGCGATTGATTACGAGCAGAAGGACGAGATCATTACCGTGGATTACGGAGCTATCGTCGTAGCGACCGGCTTTGATACCATCAAGCTGGATCAGTATGATGAATATGCGTATAACCAGAGCCCGGACGTCATCACGTCCCTGGAGCTGGAGCGTATCATGAACGCGGCAGGACCCACCAAGGGCCATCTGGAGCGTATGTCCGACCACAAGGCTCCCAAGTCCATCGTATTTGTCCAGTGCGTGGGTTCCCGCTGCGCGGACAAGAGAGGAAAGAGCTACTGCTCCAAGATTTGCTGTATGTATACAGCGAAGCATGCCATGCTGATTCGTGACAAATATCCGGATGTAGATGTGACCGTCTTCTATATTGATGTGCGTACTCCCGGTAAGAACTTCGACGAGTTCTATCGCCGGGCAGTGGAGGAGTATGGAGTCCATTACATCAAGGGTCAGGTAGGAAAGGTAGCGCCCCAGGGCGATAAGCTGCTGGTACAGGCCTCTGACCTGCTGGACAACAGACAGATTCGTATGGAAACGGATATGGTTGTCCTGGCTACTGCCATTGAGCCGAATCCGGATGTAAGAAAGATTGCCACCATGCTGACAGCCAGCATTGATACCAACAATTTCCTGACTGAGTCCCATGCCAAGCTGCGTCCGGTGGAGTCCCCCACAGCGGGAATCTTCCTGTCAGGCGTCTGCCAGGGACCCAAGGATATTCCGGAGACCGTAGCTCAGGCCGGAGCCGCTGCCGTAAAGGTGATAGGACTTCTGGCGAAGGATCATCTGGTTACCAACCCCTGTACAGCTAAGGCAGATCCGATTTTCTGTAACGGCTGCTCCACCTGTGAAAAGGTATGTCCTTACGGAGCGATTTCCTACGAGGATCAGCTGGTAAATGATCATGGTATCCGTGAGACGAGACGGGTAGCCGTCGTGAACAGCGCCCTCTGTCAGGGCTGCGGAGCATGTACCGTTGCCTGCCCGTCCGGAGCTATGGATCTGCAGGGCTTCTCAAACAGACAAATTCTTGCGGAGGTAGATGCGATATGCAGGTAGAAAATACAGAATTTAGACCGAAGATTGTAGCGTTCTGCTGCAACTGGTGCTCCTACGCAGGCGCAGACCTGGCGGGAAGCAGCCGACTTGCTTACCCGGCGGATGTAAAGATTATCCGCGTCCCCTGTTCCTGCCGTGTGAACCCCATGTTTATCCTGAGAGCCTTCCAGAAGGGAGCGGACGGCGTGATTCTCTGCGGCTGCCATCCGGGAGACTGTCATTACACCACAGGAAACTATTACGCAAGAAGACGTATGACACTGCTTTTCTCCATGCTGGATTATCTGGGCGTGGAAAATGGACGTACCCGCGTAGAGTGGGTGTCTGCGGCTGAGGGCGTGAAGTTCTCCACCACCATGAATGAATTTGTAGCGAAAATTCATGAACTGGGAGAAAATGTAAGATTGGAGGATCTGCGATGCAAGGGTTAATCGAGAGAGCGAAAGAGCTTCTGGCAGACGGAACCGTAGCGCAGGTTCTGGGCTGGAGAAAGGGCGATATGGGATACGATCCGGAGCCGGCTTACTTCCATAATGAAAAAGAGATGGAAAATTTTGTATATGACGCCTTCTGCGGCGCAAACTTAAGCAAATACATGATTGAAGCATCCAAGCTGGAGGGCAGGACGCTGGTATTCTTAAAGCCCTGCGATACCTACAGCTTTAACCAGCTGATCAAAGAACACCGGGTAGACCGGGAAAAGGCGTACATCATCGGCGTAGGCTGTCAGGGTACTTTAAAGCCGGAGAAAATCCGCGACGCGGGTATCAAGGGCATCAAGAGCGTGACCATCGACGGCGATACCCTGAAATTTGAGACCATCTATGGCGAGAAGGAGCTGCCCTTTGCCGACGCCCTTCTGGAGCGCTGCAAGGTATGTAAGGGTAAGAAGCACATGGTATACGACGAGCTGATTGGCGCGGCAGAGGACGAGGAGGCAGGCCCGGCGGGCAACCGCTTCGCCGAGGTGGAGAAGCTGGAGGCTATGAGCCCTGAGGAGCGTTTCGCCTTCTGGCAGAACGAGCTTTCCAAATGTATCCGCTGCAATGCCTGCCGCAATGTATGTCCGGCCTGCAGCTGCCGCAAATGTGTTTTTGACAGCAGCCAGTACGACAGCAATCAGAAGGCCAACGCCGATACCTTTGAGG
>CAKROP010000195.1 GCA_934373375.1 uncultured Anaerosacchariphilus sp. | reverse complement strand
GCTCATCGTCGGTGACGGTGATGATGTCGTCCAGATTCTTCTGGATGTACGGGAAAATCTTGGTTCCCGGAGTCTTCACAGCGGTACCGTCAGCGATGGTGCTGACCATCGGCAGGGTGGTCACTTTCTTATTCTTCAGAGACACCTGCATACAGTTGGCGCCTGCGGGTTCCACGCCGATGACCTTGATGTTCGGATTCAAAAGCTTTGCCAGAGTAGAAACGCCGGTGGAAAGTCCGCCTCCTCCGATGGGCACCAGAATATAGTCTACCAGTGGAAGCTCCTTTACAATCTCCATGGCGATGGTTCCCTGACCGGTGGCTACCGCCAGATCGTCGAAGGGATGGATAAAGGTATAGCCGTACTCTTCGGCCAGCTTATACGCATGCTCACACGCCTCGTCATACACGTCGCCGTGAAGCACGACCTCAGCGCCATAGCTCTTGGTACGCTCCACCTTCATCAGCGGTGTGGTGGTCGGCATCACAATGACCGCTTTTACGCCGTAGGCCTTGGCCGCGTAGGCCACGCCCTGGGCATGATTTCCTGCGGACGCGGTAATCAGTCCCTTGGATCGCTCCTCGTCGCTTAGGGTGCTGATCTTATAATAAGCGCCGCGAATCTTGTACGCGCCGGTTACCTGCATATTTTCCGGCTTCAGATATACCTTATTGCCGGTGCGCTCGCTGAAATACGGACTGTATAACAGCTTGGTCTCGATCGCTACTTTTTTAACCACCTCTGAGGCTTCTTCAAATTTTTCCAGTGTAAGCATGTTTTTCTCCTCTTATATTGTGTTTTTACAAATTTTGTCAGTCATTATTTTCCTGATGGAACAGGGCGTTCACAAATTCATCCGCGTCGAACTTCTGCAGATCCTCAATGCTCTCACCCACGCCGATGTATTTCACCGGGATACCAAGCTCGGACTGGATTGCCACTGCGATACCGCCCTTGGCTGTTCCGTCCAGCTTCGTGAGAATGATGCCGGTGATGTCGCAGACCTCTTTGAACTGACGGGCCTGCTCCAGAGCGTTCTGTCCGGTGGTGCCATCCAGGACGACCAGGGTCTCACGGAATGCGTCCGGGTACTCCCGGTCGATAATCCGGTTGATTTTCCGAAGCTCCTCCATCAGATTCTTCTTATTGTGAAGACGTCCTGCCGTATCACAGAGTAATACGTCCGCATGCCGCGCCTTGGCCGCGCAGACTGCGTCATAAACTACGGAAGCCGGATCTGCGCCCTCGCTGCCGCCGATAATCTCCACGCCGGCCCTGTTCGCCCACTCGGTCAGCTGCTCGCCTGCTGCCGCGCGGAAGGTATCTGCCGCCGCCAGAATCACCTTTTTGCCCTGATCCTTCAGCTTGCCTGCAAGCTTCCCTACCGATGTGGTCTTACCCACGCCGTTGACGCCGATGACCAGCACCACGGACTTCTCCTGCTCGAAGCGGTATGCCACGTCGCCCACCTGCATCTGCTCCTTGATGCTGTTGATCAGAAGCTGCTTGCATTCGGATGGCTCCTTGATGTGCTGCTCCTTCACCTTCTGCTTCAGATCCTCCAGGATAGCGTTGGTGGCGTTGATGCCAATGTCGCCCATGATCAGGATCTCTTCGATTTCCTCATAGAAATCGTCGTCAATCGCGGAATATCCGCTGAAAATACTGTCAATACCGGCTGCGATGTTCGCTCTGGTCTTGGCAAGACCGGAGACCAGCCGGCTGAAAAAGCCTTTTTTCTCCTCAGACATTTCATTTCCCCCTGAATTTAACTATTCATCTAATTCCTCTTCAATCAGATTTACGGAAACCAGTGTGGAGACGCCCTTCTCCTGCATGGTAATACCATACAGACGATCTGCGGACTCCATGGTTCCCTTCCTATGTGTAATAATAATAAACTGTGTATTCTTTGTCAACTTATGAAGATATTTTGCAAAGCGGTTGACATTGGAATCATCCAGAGCTGCCTCAATCTCATCCAGCAGGCAGAAGGGCGAGGGCTTCAGGTTCTGAATGGCGAACAGGAGCGAAATGGCCGTCAGGGCCTTTTCTCCGCCGGAAAGCTGCATCATGTTCTGCAGCTTCTTGCCGGGCGGCTGGGCGATAATCCGCACGCCTGCCTCCAGCATGTCCGCATCCGGATCCAGCTCCAGGGTTCCCTTTCCGCCGCCGAACAATTCTTTGAAAGCCTTGTCAAACTCTACCCGAATCCGGGCAAACTGTTCTTCGAACTGGCGGCGCATGCCTGTATCCAGTTCCGAAATAATGCCCATCAGAGTTTCCTCGGCCTTTACCAGATCGTTGCGCTGGGTGTTCATAAATTCATACCGCTCCGAGATATTTTTATAATCCTCAATGGCATTCACATTGACGTCGCCCAGCTTCCGTATCTCATCCTTCAGCACGCTGGTCTGCCTTTTCAATGCCGCCAAATCCATATACTCTTCCTGTTTCATGGGAAGGGCTGTGTTGTAGGTCAGCTCGTACTCCTCCCACATGTAATCGGTCAGAGAATCCGCCGTTTCTTCCAGTTTTTCCCTCTGACTGTTCAGGCGGAAAACCTCTTTATCCAGCCGGGTCTGCTTATCGGACAACTCCTCACGCTTCGTAAAGAAATCCTTCTGACCGGTCAGCAGGGCTTCCCGTTTGGCGCTCAGCTCTGCGGTCTCACCGCTCAGGCGCTGACTCTCCGCCATCATTTCCTCAATCTGCTTTCGCAGCGCGCCGATGCCTTCTTCCTTGGCCTCGATGTCCGCGTCGCCCTTCTGCATGCCTTCGTGGATCTCCTGCTCCTCCGTGTGGAGTCTGGCAAGCTCCCGCTTGATACGGGCCGCGTTCTCATCCACGAAGCCCGCCTTCTGGGTCAGGGCCGCCAGATTCAGGTGCGCCTTTTCGTTGTTGCCGATGCTCTCAGCCTCGCTCTGCTTCAGCTCGGTCAGGCTTGCCTGGGCCGCCTCGATTCTGGCCTCGTTCTGCTTTTCCTGCTCCTCGGACTCCCGAATCTCCTGGAAAATGGCTTCGCGGCTGTCGCGGATATCCGCAAACTGCTTCTCGATTTCCGAGAGTTCCTTTCGAAGTCCGGAATAGCCCTCAATAATCTCATCCAGTCTTGCTTTCGCCTGATCGGAATTCATCTTCGCCGTATTCTGCTGTAGATACAGCTGCTGCAGCTCTGTGCTTAAGGACTCTGCCTCCGCGCGCCGCTCCCGGCGCTGTTCCCGCAGGGCTTCGATCTGAAGACGGGCTTCCCGGATATCCGTCTCCAGCTTCTGTACATTCTCTTCCAGCTCGGTCAGCTCCCGCTTTCGGCCAAGCAAATTGCTGGAATTGCGGAAGGCTCCACCGGTCATGGAACCGCCGGGGCTTAAGGACTCGCCCTCCAGGGTAACGATAAAGATGGAATGGTTGTATTTCCGGGCAATGCGGATAGCGTCGTCAATGTGCTCTGCCACCAGTACCCGGCCCAGCAGGTGCTGTACTACCCGATCATACTTTTTGTCCGCCCGTACCAGAGTGCTGGCAAGGCCGATGGCGCCCTTTTCCTTCAGGGCCTCCGGCTTCGTGAAGCCGCCCCGGCCGCCCACACTGGTGAGGGGAAGGAAGGTGGCCCGGCCAAACCGGTTCTTTTTCAGATATTCAATCAGCCTCTTGGCAGTGTCCTCATTTTCCGTGACAATATTCTGGATGCTGCCGCCCAGAGCCGTCTCGATGGCGGTCTCATAGCGCTGATCCACTTTGATGAGGTCCGCTACTACACCCTCGATGCCCGGCACGTTCTTTTTCTGCTCCATGACCCTGCGGATGCTGTTGCCGTAACCGTCATAGCGCTCGGCCATGTTCCGCAGAGATTCCAGGCGGGAGGATTCCCGGTGAAAAGCGCTCTGGCCAATCTCCAGCTCCTCGTTCTTTTTGCCCAATTCCCGGCGCAGGCCTTCGGCTTCCGCCTCCTTCTCCCGCTGAGCCTCCGACATGGTAATAATCTTTCCGGAAATTTCTTCCAGTTTCTTCTGATGTCCTTCGTACTGTACCCGCTGCTCTTCCTCGCTGCTTTTCGCCAGCAGCAGCTTCTGATTCAGCTCCGTCCTTCGAATCTGGGCCTGCTCCTGCATGGCGTCGTAGCGCTGCAGACGGCCCTTGGTGGACGCCCGCTCATTTAACAGGCTGATGATGGTGTTCTTGCTGATCTCAGCGGCTGTATTTTCCGCTTCAATCTGCTTTCGCAGCTCCTGTAAGCGCGCGTCGGCCTCGCCGGAAACGGCGGTCGCCGCTTCCAGCTGCTTCGCAAGCTCTGCCTGCTCTGCCGCCAGTTTTTCTCTGGTTTCCTGCCGCTCCTTCACATCCGCCGCGATATTTTTCAGACGTCCTTCCAGCTGCTCGCCACCCTGTCGGACGGAATTGATCTGCTCCTTCAGGACTTCAATCTGGCCCTCCAGCTGCTGACGGCCCAGACCCGCCCTGGACGCCGCTTCCTTCGTCTCATCCAGACGTCGGTTCAGCTCCTCTAACTCCTCTTCGATGCGGGCGTGTTCCTTTTTGATATTCTCATACTGTCCGGTAGTCTCTTTCAACTCCCGATCCGTATCACTGATTTTCTGCTCCAGCTCCGTCAGCGCCCCCTGGACACGCTCAGTCTCCAGAAGAAACATATTCACATCGTAAAGCTTTAATGCTTCTTTTTTCTTCAGATATTCTCTGGCTGCCGCCGACTGCTTTTCCAGCGGTCCCAGCTGCTTTT
>CAKROP010000194.1 GCA_934373375.1 uncultured Anaerosacchariphilus sp. | reverse complement strand
CCTGCTGATAGGGCAGGATCTTCTCCAGTGCTGCTTCTCTCTCTTCTGCGGTATCGGAGCAGATCATCTCACGGAATGCAGCGATTCTGTCTTCCTCAAAGAACATATGCTCGGTACGGCACAGACCGATACCCTCAGCGCCCAGCTCGCGCGCCTTCTTCGCGTCAGCCGGCGTATCTGCGTTGGTACGAACCTTCAGAGTTCTGAACTTGTCAGCCCATGCCATAACGCGGCCAAACTCGCCTGCGATCTTCGCGTCCGCAGTCGGGATCTGTCCGTCGTAGATATTGCCTGTGGTACCGTCGATGGAAATCCAGTCTCCCTCATGGTACTCCTTGCCAGCCAGTGTAAACTTCTTATTTGCCTCGTCCATAGCGATATCGCCACAGCCGGATACACAGCAGGTTCCCATTCCACGGGCAACAACTGCAGCGTGGGAGGTCATACCGCCACGAACGGGCAGGATACCCTGTGCAACCTTCATTCCTGTGATATCCTCGGGAGAGGTCTCCAGACGAACCAGAACAACCTTCTCGCCTCTCTCATCCCATTTCTCCGCATCCTCTGCGGTAAATACGATACGTCCGCATGCTGCTCCCGGAGAAGCTCCCAGACCCTTGCCGGCCGGTGTAGCTGCCTTCAGCGCTGCAGCGTCAAACTGGGGATGAAGCAGTGTATCCAGGTTACGCGGGTCGATCATAGCTACAGCCTCTTCCTCTGTACGCATACCCTCGTCTACCAGGTCGCAGGCAATCTTCAGAGCTGCCTGTGCGGTTCTCTTACCGTTACGTGTCTGCAGCATATACAGCTTGCCATGTTCTACGGTAAACTCCATATCCTGCATATCTCTGTAATGATCCTCCAGGATCTTGCAAACCTTATTGAACTCCTCAAATGCCTCCGGGAACTTCTCGCCCATCTCGGAGATGTGCATCGGAGTACGGACGCCTGCTACTACGTCCTCGCCCTGTGCATTGGTCAGGAACTCGCCGAACAGTCCCTTCTCACCGGTAGCCGGGTCACGGGTGAACGCAACGCCGGTACCGCAGTCGTCGCCCATGTTACCGAATGCCATGGACTGTACGTTAACTGCTGTTCCCCAGGAATAGGGGATATCGTTGTCACGACGGTGTACGTTCGCGCGGGGGTTGTCCCAGGAACGGAATACAGCCTTGATTGCTCCCATCAGCTGCTCCTTCGGATCATCCGGGAAGTCTGCGCCGATCTTCTCTTTATATTCTGCCTTGAACTGATTTGCCAGCTCCTTCAGGTCTTCTGCTGTCAGTTCTACGTCCTGCTTAACGCCCTTCTTCTCCTTCATGGCGTCAATCAGCTCTTCGAAATATTTCTTACCAACTTCCATAACGACGTCAGAGTACATCTGGATAAATCTTCTATAGCAGTCCCAAGCCCAACGGGGATTGCCGGATTTCTCTGCGATTGCGTTTACTACGGTCTCGTTGAGACCCAGGTTCAGGATGGTGTCCATCATACCCGGCATGGACGCCCGGGCACCGGAACGTACGGATACCAGCAGCGGATTCTCTGCATCGCCGAATTTCTTGCCGGTGATCTCTTCCATCTTGCCGATGTACTCGTTGATCTGTCCCATGATCTCATCGTTAATTTCCTGTCCATCTTCATAATACTGGGTGCAGGCTTCTGTCGTGATTGTGAAGCCCTGCGGTACGGGGAGTCCCAGTCCTGTCATCTCTGCCAGATTCGCTCCCTTTCCACCCAGAAGATTACGCATCTGTGCATTACCTTCTTTGAATAAATAAACCCATTTTGCCATTGCCCTGTTTCCTCCTGTTAATTAAGATTGGTCCCGGCTATCTACGCTTTTCTCTCCCAATACGTAAAAATAGCGCGGGATCTGTGGTCAACGACCAAACCCTGCGCACATGTATAGTGTAACATACTTGTAATATTTGTCAAGTCTGTTTCGTGGATTTATCATAAATTTTACCCGGATCGCGGATCTGTTTTTGTTTATTTTTTAACTATCTCACAGGAATCCACATGATAGGTTTCGGTAAATTGAGGTTGTGTTCTGAACGAGACGGACGGAAGCCCCCTTCCGTCCGTCTCGCTCAGGGATTCAGTTTTTTGTACTAATTGGTGTTAATTTCCATAATATGCCTTCAAGTAGAGTTCCTTGATCTCGGACATCAGGGGGTAGCGCGGGTTGGCGCCGGTGCACTGGTCGTTGAAGGCATTCTCGACCATTTCGTCGAGGGTGGCAAGGAAGTCTTCTTCTTTGACGTCGTAGTCTTTGATGTTCTTCCTGATGCCGACGCGTTCTTTCAGGGCTGCGATAGCAGCTATGAAATTTTCGAAGACTTCGTCATCGCCTTTGCCGGTGATGCCCACGAAACGGGCTACTTCGCAGTAGCGCTCTTTGGCGTGGGGGTACGGATACTGGGAGAAGGTTCCCATTTTCACCGGGGCCGGGTCGGCGTTGTAGCGCATGACGTGCTCGATAAGCAGGGCGTTGGCTACGCCATGGGGCAGGTGATGGTACGCGCCCAGCTTATGGGCCATGGAGTGGCAGACGCCCAGGAAGGCGTTAGCAAATGCCATGCCGGCCATGGTGGAGGCGTTGGCCATATGCTCTCTTGCTACCGGGTCATTGGGACCGTCGTCGTAGCAGCGGGGCAGGTAGTCGAAGATGTTTTTCGTGGCTTTCAGGGCCAGGCCGTCGGTGAAGTCGGTGGCCATGATGGACACGTAGGCTTCCAGGGCGTGGGTCAGGGCATCGATGCCGGACGCGCTGGTCAGGCCCCTGGGCTGGGTCATCATGTAATCGGTGTCGATGATGGCCATGTTCGGGAGCAGCTCGTAGTCCGCGATGGGCCATTTGGTTCCGGTGTCCGCGTCGGTGATGATAGCGAAGGGCGTTACCTCGGATCCGGTTCCGGAGGAGGTGGGGATGGCCACGAACATGGCTTTCTCCCCCATTTTGGGGAATACGTAGACACGTTTCCGGATGTCCATGAAGTCCATGGCCAGATCCTCGAAGCTGCACTCGGGATGCTCGTACATGAGCCACATGATCTTGCCTGCGTCCATGGCGGATCCGCCGCCCAGGGCGATGATCACGTCGGGCTGGAAGGCACGGATCTGCTCCACGCCCCGTCTCGCGCACTGGAGGGTCGGGTCGGGCGCTACTTCGTAGAAGCAGGCGTAGGTGATGCCCATTTCGTCTAATTTATCGGTAATGGGCTTCGTGTGTCCATTGCTGTAGAGGAAGCCGTCGGTTACGATGAAGGCTTTTTTCTTATGGTAGTAGGTTTTCAGCTCATCCAGCGCCACGGGCAGGCAGCCTTTCTTGAAGTATACCTTCTGCGGTGTGCGGAACCAGAGCATATTTTCTCTCCTTTCTGCTACGGTCTTGATGTTGAGCAGATGCTTCACGTTGACATTTTCGGATACGGAGTTGCCGCCGTAGGAGCCGCAGCCCAGGGTCAGGGATGGCGCCAGCTTGAAGTTGTACAGGTCGCCGATGCCGCCCTGAGAGGACGGGGTGTTCACCAGGATACGGCAGGTCTTCATGCGGGCCGCGTGCTGTGCCATTTTCTCTGTCTCTGACGGATGGATGTACAGGGAGGAGGTATGGCCGTAGCCGCCGTCCTCAATAAGCTTTTCGGACATGTCGAGGGCCGTCTCAAAATCTTTCGCTTTATACAGGGCCAGTACCGGGGACAACTTCTCATGGGCAAAGGGCTCGCTGATGTCTACCGAGGTCACTTCTCCGATGAGGAGCTTGGTGTCCTTCGGAACCTCGAAGCCCGCGATCTGGGCAATGATGTAAGCTGGCTGGCCTACGATCTTCGGATTCACCGTGCCGGCCTCGGTCAGGATGACTGCGCGCATCTTATCCAGTTCTTCTTTGTTAAGCATATAACAGCCGCGCTTGATGAATTCGGCGCGAACCTTGTCGTAAATGTCCGCCAGTACGGTCACGGACTGCTCGGACGCGCAAATCATGCCGTTGTCAAAGGTCTTGGAGTGAATGACAGAATAGACCGACAGTTCGATATCGCAGCTACTGTCCATGATAACCGGGGTGTTGCCGGGTCCTACGCCGATAGCCGGTTTGCCGGAAGAGTACGCCGCCTTCACCATGCCGGGGCCGCCGGTGGCCAGAATCACGTCCGCGCCCTTCATCAGCTCGTTGGACAGCTCGATGGTGGGACTTTCAATACAATCGATGAGACCCTTGGGAGCGCCTGCCTTCTCCGCCGCTTCTCTCACGATACGCGCCGCTTCAGCCGTACATGTCTTTGCGCGGGGATGGGGGCTGATCAGAATGGCATTGCGGGTCTTCAGGCAGATCAGGGTCTTGAAAATGGCGGTGGAGGTGGGGTTCGTGGTGGGGATAACCGCGCCCACCAGGCCTACAGGCTCCGCGATCTTCTTGATGCCGTAGGATTTATCCTCTTCGATGACGCCACAGGTCTTCACGCGCTTGTAGGCGTTGTACATGTACTCGGCCGCGTAATGGTTCTTGATAACCTTGTCTTCCACTACGCCCATGCCGGTCTCCTCACAGGCCATCTTCGCCAGGGGGATTCTCTGCTTATTCGCCGCCATGGCCGCTTCGAAGAAGATGCGGTCTACCTGCTCCTGGGTGAAGGTGGCGTAGATTTTCTGCGCTTCGCGCATGGCTGCCATTTTCTCCTGCAGCAGCTCCACGTCAGTTCTGGGGTCGGATGCCGGGTTCGAAACCCTGGCCAATAC
>CAKROP010000193.1 GCA_934373375.1 uncultured Anaerosacchariphilus sp. | reverse complement strand
GTGTAAACCGGATCTGGAATCACCCGGCCTATCAGGAGGCCCTGGGGAAGTTGACCGCTTACGAAGCAGAGCGGGAGTTCTGCCGCCATACGCCGGAGCATTTTCTCAGTGTGGCGCGCCTGACTTATCTGCTTGCCCTGGAAAATGGAGTGGCCGCCGACCGGGAAATCATCTATGCAGCCGGACTTCTGCACGATATGGGCAGATATCTCCAATATGAAAATGGGATGCCACACGATGAAGCAGGCGTCATGCTGGCCGGACCTATTTTGCAGGACTGCGGTTTCTCGGAAGGCGAGAGTACCGAAGTGTTGAAGCTCATCGGAAGCCACCGTACCAAAAGCGACAAGGACGATCTGCCGGGATTGTTCTACCGCGCGGACAAGCTGTCACGAAACTGCTTCCTCTGTCCGGCCCAGGAGGACTGCAGCTGGCCGGAGGAGAAGAAAAATTTAGAAATTCGATTATAGCCCGGAAAGGAGAGTAATTGTTTCAGAAAGCCGGAAGTATTTATTGCGGAGGGCGCAGAACAGTTACAGTGAAAATTTATGAAAATCGGAACCAAAGAATTCGACGTAAAAAATAAAACCTATATCATGGGAATCCTGAATGTAACCCCGGATTCCTTCTCTGACGGCGGCAAATGGAACCACATGGACGCGGCTCTGGCCCATGCGGAGGAGATGATCCGCGAGGGTACTGCCATTCTGGACATCGGCGGCGAGTCCACCCGTCCCGGACATCAGCAGATTACTGAGGATGAGGAGATTGCGCGCGTGGCTCCGGTTATCGAGGCAGTAAAAGCCCGCTTTGACGTCCCCGTGTCCATCGATACCTACAAGGCAAAGGTGGCAGCCGCAGCCATCGAGGCAGGCGCCGATCTGGTCAACGATATCTGGGGTCTGAAATACGACCCGGAGATGGCCGGCCTCATTGCCCGCACCGGTGTGGCCTGCTGTCTGATGCACAATAAGAACAACACTGAGTATCAGGATTTCTACCCGGATATGCTGCGGGAAACCGCGGAGTGCGTAAAGCTTGCGAAGGAGGCGGGTATCGCTGACGATAAGATTATCCTCGACCCGGGCGTAGGCTTTGGAAAAAATTACGAGCAGAATCTGGAGACCATTTTACATATGGAGCGATTCCATGAGCTGGGATATCCTATGCTGCTTGGCACATCACGTAAATCCGTTATCGGTCTGACCCTGGATCTGCCGGCGGATCAGCGGGTGGAAGGGACCCTGGTGACGACCGTGATGGCCGTGATGAAAAAGTACGCCTTTGTCCGAGTTCACGACATCAAGGAAAATCAGCGCACGATTCGGATGACCGAGGCGATTTTGAAAGCAGGAGAGAACTAAATGGATAAAATACAGATTAAAAACCTGGAAATATTTGCTAATCACGGTGTATTTCCGGAGGAAAATAAGCTGGGTCAGAAATTTGTCATTTCCGCAACCCTTTACACTTCCACCCGACAGGCGGGGAAGACGGACGATTTGACTGCCTCCATCCATTACGGAGAGGTCAGCCAGTTTATCACAAAATTTGTTCAGGAGCACACCTGGAAGCTGCTGGAAACGGTGGTGGAGCAGCTGGCGGAAGCCATGCTTCTGCAGATTCCCCATCTGGAAAAGGTGGAGCTGGAGATTAAAAAGCCCTGGGCTCCGGTGGGACTGCCCCTGGAGACCGTGTCTGTGTCCATTGAGCGCGGCTGGCACACCGCCTACATCGCCATGGGTTCCAATATGGGCGATAAAAAAGCTTACCTGGACATGAGCGTCTTGGGCATGCAGCTCACCAAAGGCTGCATCGTAGAAGCAGTTGCCGATTACCTGGCTACTGAGCCCTACGGCTATACTGAGCAGGATGAATTCCTGAACAGTGTTATGAAGATCCGGACTATCCTGCCGCCCCACGAACTCCTTGATCGTCTCCATGAGTTAGAGCAGGAAGCAAACCGGGTCCGCGTGATCCACTGGGGTCCCCGGACGCTGGATCTGGATATCCTCCTGTACGATGACCTAGTTCTCGACGATGAGGAGCTTCATATTCCACATATCGAGATGCACAAGCGGGACTTCGTGCTGATTCCCCTGGCGCAGATCGCGCCCTGGGTGCGGCATCCGGTATATAACCAGACGGTGCAGGAGCTGCTGGAGCGGTTAAAACCTATGGCAAAAGTATAAGGAAAGTAATAGTTCCCCAGATACATAAAATGTTTGTGTATCTGGGGGCTTTTTCGTTCTATAGAGTAAGATGTAACAAGCATAGACATAAAGAAAAAGGCCAACAAGTTTACATAACGTAACTCATCGACCTTTCTCTTTAGCGGAGGAGGAGGGATTTGAACCCTCGCGCCGGTGCTACCGACCTACTGGTGTTCGAAGCCAGACCCTTCAGCCACTTGGGTACTCCTCCATTGCTGAGAACCAGTGACTAATAGTATAATATATTTCCGGTGGATTTTCAAGCCCAATCCTCCATAACAGTGTTGCGAAGCGCCAGCGTCCCGCCGTGCTCTATCACATAATCCGCATACTCCCGCGCTTCTTCGACCCGTCCAAGCTCCCGCAGATAAGCACTGAGCAGTCCGGCGAACATAACCTGTTCATAAGGAACCCGGGGCTGCGTAGTCTTGAGCCGTTCCACGGCCTGTTCCCGTCGGCCCTCCAGCCAGTCCAGCCGGGCCCAGAGCGCCGTGCTCCGCTTCAGCAGCCGACCGCCCTGTTCCATAATGCTGCGGTAACGCACCGCGTCCTGTTCCTGATAAGCGTAATGGGCCTGGATATTCAGGGAAAGCTGCCGGTAAATCAGAGTGTTCCGCTTGGATTTCCAGCCGTTTTTCATATAGAGATCCGCCACGCCCACCTGTCCGCAGGCCAGCAGCGCCTCCACATAAAGCTGCTCAAAATACCGCCGCTGCCGTCCGGCCACCTTGCGGGCTTGCTTCTGATTCCTGTATACATCATAGGGCACATACCGCGTACCCTCGTCCGCGATACAAAGCAGACGCTCAGCGTCACAGTCCATATACAGAATATTCCGAAGCTCCTTCACATTTTTCACACCCGCAGCGCCGCCCGCGACGATACTCGCCAGCCCGGAAACCAGAATAATCAGATACATCAGCCAGGTTTTCTCCCAGAACCACCCGTCCACCCGATAAGTAAATCCGGCCGTCGTCACCTTCCGCGAAAACGGCGGCCCCAGAAGCACGCTTACAAGCGCCATCAGCGCGATAATCGCCGCAAAGTACAGAATCAGATTCCGCCGTACCGCGCGTTTGATATTTTTATAGTAAGAAGACAGTTCGGTCATCATTATCACCCTTTTCTAAAAATATGTTTCCATTATACCGCATTTTCGGGAAGAAAGTATGATTTTTCTCTTAAGAATTGGCATAAAAATCTGCCCGGGCGATCCGTCTCACCCCCTTGTGAGAATCCCCAATCTATGCTAAACTAACCATAAGTATTGCCATGCACCCTCAGCATCGGAACACACACTACAGATGCATGGCGCGAAAATTAAATATATGGAGGCATGCAATATGAAAAGAATCGGAATGCTGACCAGCGGCGGAGATTGTCAGGCGCTGAATGCTACAATGCGTGGAATTGTAAAAGGTGTATGCAATGCACTGGATGAAGTAGAGCTTTACGGCTTTGAAGAAGGCTACAAGGGCCTGATTTACGGCAATTACCGGATGCTGACGCCGAAGGATTTCTCCGGCATCCTGACCAAGGGCGGAACCATTCTCGGAAGCTCCCGCCAGCCCTTTAAAATGATGCGGGTACCGGACGAGAACGGCCTGGACAAGGTGGAGGCCATGAAGCACACCTACCACAAGCTGCGCCTGGACTGCCTGGTCATCCTGGGCGGCAATGGCACCCAGAAGACTGCCAACCTTCTGCGGGAGGAGGGCCTGAATATCATCCACATGCCGAAGACCATCGACAATGACATCTATGGCACCGACATGACCTTTGGCTTCCAGAGCGCAGTGAATATTGCCACCGACTGCATTGACTGTATCCATACCACAGCAGCCTCCCACGGCCGCGTTTTCATCGTCGAAGTCATGGGTCATAAGGTAGGTCAGCTGACCCTGCATGCAGGTATCGCCGGAGGCGCGGACATCATCCTGATCCCGGAGATTCCCTACAGCATTGACAGCATTTGCAAGGCCATCGAAGCCCGTAACAAGCAGAAAAAGGGCTTTACCATCCTGGCTGTAGCCGAGGGCGCGATTCCCAAAGAGCGCGCGGAAATGAGCAAAAAAGAACTGAAAAAGTTCATGGAGACCTATCAGTATCCGGCTGTGTCCTACGAGATCGCGGATCAGCTGACCAAGCGCTTAGGCACCGAGGTGCGCGTCACCGTTCCGGGTCACACCCAGCGCGGCGGCAGCCCCTGCCCCTATGACCGGGTCCTGTCCACCAGACTGGGCGCGGCGGCTGCACAGGCCATCGTAGACGACGCTTATGGATACATGATTGGTATTGTCAATGGAGAATGCCAGCGGATCCCGCTGGAGGAGTCCGCAGGCAAGCTGAAGTTTGTAGACCCGAATTCTTCCATTATATCAGAAGCGAAGATGATCGGTATCAGCTTCGGAGATTAAAACAACAAAGGGGAATTGATACATGTCGTATATGGCCCTCTACCGGAAGTTCCGACCTACAGAGTTCAATGACGTCCGGGGACAGGATCACATTGTAACCACATTAAAAAATCAGATCAAAGCAGACAGAATCGG
>CAKROP010000192.1 GCA_934373375.1 uncultured Anaerosacchariphilus sp. | reverse complement strand
CATAAATTCAATAAATTCCTGCTTATACTGTTCCATTTTATCTTAACCCTCCTGTGTAGATAGATAGCAAATAGCCACATTTCTTTTATCTTAGCACAAAGCCTGCCGCTTCGCAATCCGGCATTTAAAAAATGCTCTCCGGATACCGGAAAGCATTTTCCTGATGCTTTTAGAGATACTGGGCGATCTCCGCCTTATTATTTGTATAGCTCAGCGCGTCCTCCCGGGTGATATAGCCTTCCCGGACCAGGCGCCCAAGGTCCATGTTCAGGGTGTGCATGCCGTTATCGGCACCTACCTGCATCATGGACGGGATCTGATGGGTCTTGCCCTCGCGGATCAGGTTCAGGATGCTGTCGGTGCTTACAAGAAGCTCTGTGGCGGCGATACGGGTTACGCCTCCGCCACAGGGAATCAGGCACTGGCTGACGATTCCCTTCAAGGTGCCTGCCAGCTGGATACGTACCTGGTTCTGGCCCTCCGCCGGGCAGGCGTCGATGATACGCTCCACGGTCTGGGCCGCGCCGGTGGTATGCAGGGTGGACAGCACCAGATGACCGGTCTCCGCGGCCAGAAGCGCTGCGGAAATGGTCTCGTAGTCACGCATCTCGCCCACCAGAATCACATCCGGATCTTCACGGAGCGCGCTTCGAAGGGCCGACGCGAAGCTTCCTGCATCCTCGCCCACCTCCCGCTGGTGAATCAGGGAGCGCTTACTCTCATACCGGTACTCGATGGGATCCTCGATGGTAATCACATGTCGATCCAGATTCCGGTTCAGATACTCGATCATGGCCGCCAGGGTGGTGGATTTACCGCTGCCGGTGGGGCCGGTGACCAGAATCAGGCCTCTGGGCTGTTTGGCCATCTCATAAAGGATGGTGGGCATCTTAAGATCCTCCAAGGAGGGAATCCGCCCATTCAGCAGTCGTATGGTGGCCGCCAGCTTCTTCTGCTGCCGGAACACATTCACACGCTGCCGCTCTCCTTCCGGGGTCTCCAGGGAAAAGTCCGCATCCTCGCCCGCCTCAAAGGCTGCCCGATGCCGCTCGCTTAAGAGCGAAAGCAGAAGGGAACGCACCTCCTCCGGCGAGGGCTGCAGCTCTGCCTCCCGAAGCCGTCCATTTACCCGGTACCACAGGGGCATTGCCTCGGAAATATGAATGTCGGACGCGCCTTTTTTCCGGGCGTCCCGGATAATCTCACAGATATCTGTCATCTTACTCTCCATAGCTGATCTTCATCAGCTCCTCCGGCGTGGTCACGCCCTCCTTCACCAGAATGAGACCGCTCTCCTTCAGGGTCCGCATATGCTGATGCTCGACAGCATATTTTGTGATCTCCTCAATGGTCTCGTGATCCACGATCATCCGCCGAATCTCATTGTTAACCGGAAGAATTTCATGAACTGCGATTCGTCCGCTGTAGCCTGTATGATTGCAGTGGGAGCAGCCCATGCCCCGGTGAATCTTCTTCACATCCCGGCCCAGAAATAAGCGCTCCTGCTCGGTGGTCTCCATCTCCCTTGCGCAGCTGGGGCAGACCTTCCGAAGCAGTCGCTGGGCCACCAGTCCCACCAGGGAATTGGCCACCAGATAGGTCTCCACGCCCATATCCTGCAGTCGCACGATACTGGACACCGCGTCGTTGGTATGCAGGGTGGAAAGCACCATATGACCGGTGATGGCTGCCCGGACCGAAGTACCGGCAGTCTCGCCGTCACGGGTCTCGCCCACCATGATAATATCCGGGTCCTGACGCATCAGGGCGCGCAGACCCACATCGAAGGTCATACCCGCGGTCACATTGACCTGGGTCTGGTTGATGCCAGGGATATTTTTCTCCACCGGATCCTCGATGGTGGAGATATTCACCTTCCGGCCGGACAGGTAATCCAGCACCATATACAGTGTAGTGGACTTACCGCTTCCGGTGGGGCCGGTAATGTAAATGATACCGTTGGGGTAATTCAGCATGGGCGCGAACTGGCTGTAGCTGAAATCATCCATACCGAAATGATCGGCGTGATCCAGATGGGCCGCCGAAGCCAGAATACGCAGCACCGCTTTCTCGCCGAAGACTGTGGGCAGCACGGACACACGGATATTGATATTGCCCTCATCCAGCTTTACCCGGAAATGGCCGTCCTGGGGGACACGCTTCTCAGCGATATCCAGGTTCGCCAGAATCTTGATACGGGCGATAAGAGGCGCATGGATGTTCCGGTGAATGGTCACATATTCCATAATGACGCCGTCAATACGCATGCGCACCCGGGTCTCATTTTCAAAGGGCTCGATATGGATATCGCTGGCGCCGGTCTTAATGGCACGCTCCAGAAGGCTGTTTAAGAGGCGGATAATCGGCGCTTCATCGGCGCTGTTCTCCAGGTCCTCGATTTCCAGATCGTCCGCCGCCGTGGTGGTAAAGCCCACGTTGGCCTGGCTGGCCGCCTGACGGGCGCTGACCTCCGCGAAATAATAGGAAACCGCTTTTCTTAAGGGTGCCTCCTCTGAGAGGCAGATCTCCAGCTGGCAGCCGGTCTGCTGCCGAACCTCCTCCAGAGCGAAATAGTTCAGCGGGTCATTAACCGCCAGCACCATATGATGCTCCTGGACACTGATAGGAAGCAGGAGATTCTTTTCCGCAAGCTCTCTGCTTACCATGGCTACGGCCTTCACATCCACCGGCAGCTGGGCCACATCCACGATGCGCAGCTGCAGCCTGCTGGCCAGAGCGTCCAGCACCTGCTCCTCCGTCACAAAGCCCAGTTCACGCAGAATCTGGCCCACGCGCATGTCCCGGTGCTCCTTCTGATAAGCCAGGGCCTGGTTCATCTGCTCATCCGTCACATATCCTTTTTCCTTTAAGACGTCTCCGATTCGTAAGTTTGTATTCACTGTGCCGTCTCCTCTCCTGTACTGGACGCGTCGCCGCAGGTATATACCGCGATGACGCAGCTACAGGTGGTCGTATCCACCGAATCCAGATTTTCATTCAGATAAGTGCCCTCCTGCATGGTGAAGGAACGCACCTGAAGTCCCGGATAATCCACCGCAATATCATTTAAGAAGCTGCGAATCATATCCTCGCTTCCCCGCACGGTCAGGCTCACATCGGTGATGTGTACGTACTGTGCGTACACCGGCGTCACTGTGTCCGCGCTATCCCCGCTGTCCTCCGCACCGTCCAGCTCCGCTGCGGCTGTGTCCGGATCGGAGTTTTCTGCGGCGTCCGCAGCCACCGCCCGTTCCGACAGGAAATAAGCGTCCGGCACCGCGTCCTCAGTCTCCGCAATACTTAAGGACACCGGGAACAGACTATGGTTCAGCGCCACGCCGGTCACCAGCTCATCGATCTCCTGATTTTCCAGCAGGCCGTAGTACTGATCCTGCGCCGCCTTCAGTGTCTCCTCCTGCTTTGCGATGGTTTCCTCCACCGCAGGCATATTTGCAATAGTGTCCTCCATCTCCTGCTTCTGCGCTGTCTTCGCCTCCAGGGAAGCGCTCAGTTCCTCGTGCTTATTCAGTCCCGGGAAAATCAGAAGCTGCATGAAAAGCACCACAATCAGGACGCAGCCCAGTCCCTTTAACAGGACGATATCGCCCGGCTTTAATTCCGTATCCAGCTTCATTTACTGCACCTCCCCGGCATCGGCTGCCGCGAGAACGCAGGACAGCGACAATGTATATTCGTTATCCCCGTAGGAATAACCGGTATAATTCACTTCTTCAAACAGGCCCGTGGTCGTAAGACGGCTCACATAGCCCGGGATGTCGATGACCTGACTGCTGACTGCGTTGAAGGTCAGGGTGCCGGTTTCCATGTCCAGTCCCTGAATCTTCACGTCCATATCCCGGCCACTGACGTCCTCGATCTCCCGGATCACGTCTTCCGTCAGATCCGGATAGGTGGCCAGATTATCTTCCATCCGGTTCACCTGGGCAATGGACTGACTTAAGGAAGCGCTGTAATTTTTCCGCTCCTCAGCCTGCCGGTACTGTTCCTGCACCGCAGAGTCCTGCATCCAGCGATCCATTTTCCGAATTCTGGCTGATGTGGCCCCATTCCAGACCGCCACGCCCGCAAACAGCACCAGGCAGGCCGCCAATGTCACTGCCGGGGGAATCAGTTCTTTTCCGAAATGGACTTTTCCGACCCCGTCCTTCTTCTGATCCGCAAGCCAGCGGTCATACAGATTGATATTCTTCTTATCGGTAATCATGGCTCCGATGCAGGCCAGCCAGTCTCCCGGATTTCCGGGGGCGTCGAAGGGCAGATTTACCTCCAGCGGGCGGACCTCCAGGTTCATGGCTCGGATGCCGTCCAGACCTGCCTCGAAATCATCCGGCGCGCAGCCTGTATAGTAGACATCCGTAATGGGCGTATCGGCATTCATGGTGGCGTAGAACTGCCGGATACCGGAGATATTCCGGACGATCTCCGTACCGAAATCCAGGGTTCCCCGCTCGCTGAAAATCCGGCTTCTGGTGGAATACTGGTAGACGCCGTCCCGATAGAGCAGGCTGGTCACACTGCTGTCCTCAAAGATCAGATAGATGGCTGTGCGGTTCCGGCACTCCTTCAGCTGGGACATGAGCCTTAAGTAGCCCTCCAGCGGCACAGACACTGCGTCCACCGGGATTCCCAGCTCCCCGGTGATGGCTGTGAGACCGCTTAAGAACTTCTCCGAGGTGCTGCCGCAGCACAGGCTTAAGCCCTGCTTCTTATCCCCCTGCACCACCGAATAGTCAGCGACGCCCTCGCTCTCATTTTCCTGCATGACATTTTTCGCTATCTTCCCAAGCTGCTTTCCTGTGGCGTAGGGAACCTGGGTAATCCGCGCGGAAGAGTAGGAAGCCGGAAGCACCAGCTTCACATG
>CAKROP010000191.1 GCA_934373375.1 uncultured Anaerosacchariphilus sp. | reverse complement strand
GTTCTTCCAATGTTGTCCCAGATATTGTTGTTCATCGTCTATACCTCCTTGTATTATAAAATACATTTATAACCTCCGCCAGTACTACCGAAGCCGCTCCCACCAGGAAGGGCATCAGCGTCTGACAGATTGTTGTCTCATAAAATCCCACCATCATAAAAGCCAGCGCCGCAAAATTCCGCAGCAGCATATGCCACAGATAAATATTGGCGGAATCCCTTTCTCCTATCCGGGCCAGTAAAGAACCCTTTCCCAGACTCGGAAAAGCCAGCGCCAGACTGAACAGACCGCCCGCTGTCAGGATACTGCCCACATACAGCTCGTCATATCCGCTCCACAGACATTCCACCGCCGATAACACGACGCCTGCCGCCAGCGCTGCCAGACAGAAGCCCGTACGCAACGTCAGCCTTCCCTGCTTCTCCCGGCAGGCAAACCAGCTGCCCCACAGGAAAAACGGGAAGCCCGTCAGCCAGAAGCTTCGGATCCAACGGACCGGCACCGCGATACCAGTCAATCCTCTTCCCTCTCCCAGCAGCAGATTCGCCGCCAGCAGCACCGGAATCAGAAAATATGCCTTTTCCTCCCATCGAAAATGCAGAAGCACCAGGTAAAACAAGTAACAGTACAGCAGCGCACCCATAAACCACAGATGGGGTGCCATGGCCGTGCGGTTCCAGAGCAGCAGATCCGTCACAGTTTTGCCGCCATCCGGAAACAGCTCCGCGCACATCCTCGTAAGTGTCCGCTGAGACAGGAAATAGCGCAGCGCGGCCCACAGATAATAGACCAGCACCGCCCCGGCATATAGTCGGAAAATATGCCCCGCCCGCCGCCGGATGACCGTGTCGTTACGCCCGTAAGCGAAATATCCGCTGATCAGGAAAAACAGCGGCACCGCGAACCGGGCTATTCCTTTTATGATTTCCCCGGGAACACCGGGCAGGGTGCAATGAATCAGCACCACCGCAAGGGCCGCAATTCCCTTCCATACGTTCAGACAATCATTCTTCGTCTTCATGGCTTAATCCTGCTGCTCCAGCTCCAGCACACCCCGCATGGCGATAACCGGGCCGCCCCGATGCTCAATATATTCTCTGGTAATCGTGACGCGGCCGATATTGTCATCCTTCGGCACCTCATACATAATATCCAGCATAAATTCCTCTATGATAGCCCGGAGCGCTCTGGCTCCCGTATCCCGCTTCAGCGCCTCTTCCGCGATGGCCTCCAATGCGCCGTCGTTAAACTGCAGATCCACCTCATCCAGAGCCAGCAGCTTCTGGTACTGCTTGAGAATGGCATTCTTCGGCTCCTTCAGGATCCGAACCAGCATATCCTTGTCAAGCCTGCCCAGGGTACAGATTATCGGCAGACGTCCCAGAAACTCGGGAATCATGCCGAAGGTCCGCAGATCCTCCACGGTCACCTTTGAAAGCAGATTCGGCTCTTTATCGTATTTATCCTTCAGATCCGCCTGGAAGCCCATGGAGGACTTCTGGTTCAGGCGCTCCTTAATGACATTCTCCAGATCCGGGAACGCGCCGCCACAGATGAAGAGAATATTGCGGGTATTCACCGTGGTCAGCGGTACCATAGCGTTTTTGCTGCTGGCGCCCACAGGTACCTCAACCTCCGCACCCTCCAGGAGCTTTAAAAGCCCCTGCTGCACCGACTCGCCGCTGACGTCCCGGTGATGGGTATCCTTCTTCTTCGCAATCTTGTCAATCTCATCGATGAAGACGATTCCCCGCTCGGCCTTCTCCACATCATTGTCTGCCGCTGCCAGCAGCTTGGAAATAACACTCTCGATGTCGTCGCCGATGTAGCCTGCCTCGGTCAGGGACGTGGCGTCCGCAATAGCCAGAGGCACATCCAGAAGCTTCGCCAGCGTCTTCACCAGATAAGTCTTGCCGCTTCCGGTGGGACCTATCAGCAGAATGTTGGACTTCTCAATCTCGATATCGTCCTGGGTTCCGGTGGCCACACGCTTGTAGTGATTGTATACAGCCACGGAAATAACCTTTTTGGCATGATCCTGCCCGATAACGAATTCATCCAGGCTGGCCTTCAGCTTATGGGGTGCCGGGATGCTCCGGATATCAAACGCGGGCTTCGGTCCTTCCTTCTTTGGCTTTTTCTTCTTCACCTGCTGCTGATTGGACATCATGTTCTGTAAATCCGAAAAATTCATAAAGTTGACGCCCTGAAGCCTGGAGAAGTCAATATTTCCATTCTGAATCGTATCCATCGTCTTCTGCATACAGTCCGGGCAGACACTGATGCCATCCGTCAGGGTGATCAGCTTTCCGGCCTGGCTCTCCGGACGGCGGCAAAGGAAGCAGAACCGCTCGTAATCATGCTCCTCCTGCTCTGTGCTTTCTGTATGGATTACCCCTTCCTGGGTGTCTTTTTCCTTATCGTTCTCTAAGTAATCTTTATCCTGCATATATTCCTGTTCTCCTTTTCACACAGTATATCATAATTTACCCAAATGTGAGCGAAGAATTAAAATTTCATATTTTTTATAAATCCTTTCGATTATTTTATCTACATTTGTAAATTTTCCCCAGTTAAAACATACAAAAGAGACCGGCTGCGCGTTTTACGCATAACCGATCTCTTCGATTCATCTGTTTACTTATTGGCCGCTTCTACCTCTGCCTTGGTGCTCAGAGTCAGTGATACTGTTTTCTCCACATAGCTTCCATTTTCCGGGGACTGTACTGTCACTTCCACCGTCTCACCGGCTTCGTAGTATTGCAGGCGCTCCCGCAGCGTATCATAGGTTGTCACGCCCATTCCGTCAAAGCGGGTCAGGATATCTCCCTTTTTCAGTCCTGCCTTATCCGCCGCGCAGCCTGCTACCACAGATTTCAGATAGACGCCCTCAGGCATATCATACTGCTGAGCAATGTCGCTGGTCACATCCTGACAGGTAATGCCCAGATAACCCATTTTCTCACTGTCTACCTCAGAGCGGGTCTTCAGATTCTGCAGATCTCCGATGATACCCTCCACATCGGAAATGGGGATTGCGTAGCCCATACCCTCTACATAGTTGGATGAAAGCTTGGCCTCGTTGATACCGATGACCTCGCCCTTCATATTCAGCAGTGCGCCGCCGCTGTTGCCCGGGTTGATGGCCGCGTCCGTCTGAATCAGCTTATTGCTGATGGTACTGCCATCGTCATTTTGCAGGGTTACCTCTCTGTCCAGTGCGCTGACAATTCCCTTGGTCACCGACTGTCCATATCCCAGCGCATTGCCGATGGCAATCACCTGATCGCCCACCTGCATCTGTGAGGAATCGCCAATCGTGGCTGTCTTAATCGCAGACATGGTCTCCGCCGGAATATCGGAAAGTTTTACCGCAATGACGCCCACATCCTTCGTGGCGTCGCTTCCCTTAATCTGAGCCTCCACCGGAGTAGTTCCATCCTTGCCCTCGTCCACACTGAATACTACAGACAGGTTGGTTGCCCCTGTGATGACATGGTTGTTGGTGACAATCAGAAGTTCGCTGTCATTCTGACCGATAATAATGCCGGTTCCTGTGGATGTGGACTCCTGCTGCTGTGGCTGGCTGTACCAGCCAAAGCCCCAGTAATTCTGTACCTCTTTTACACTGACATTGGTTATGGCCACCAGGGACGGCATGCACTGCTTCACAATCGCTGATACGGACGCAGCGCCGTCATCCGAACTGCCGTTTCCGGTCTGGGGCTGTACGGTTCCGATCTCCGGTTCCGCCGTATCCGCTGACGCATCCTGGCTTACAGGAGCCGTCACCTTATCACCGAACAGCTTCTGTCCCACAAAATTTGTGCCCTGGAATGCCGCTCCGGCCACCACGCCAAATACCAGCGCAATGCACACTGTCTTCGCAAGGGTGCGGCCAAAATTCTTCTTTTTCTTCTGCTTCTTTGGTGCGCTGCCCCGGAAACTGCTCTCCATATTCCGGCTCTCCGTGCGCTGATAATCTGTATCCTGATAGAACGGACCGCTGTAACGATACTGGCTGCCCGTGGTTCCGCTTTCAGGCTGCGCTGCCGTACTGTCTTTTTCTTCCGCTCCGGCGTTCTCTGTATCTCCTACGTCTGCTCCTGTTTCATTTTCCATATCCGGATTTTCAGACGGGTTTTTATTTTCCTCATCGTACATAAAGATGCACTCCTTCCTCCACTCACTTGTATCATTATCCTGTAGTGTAACAGGCAATTGTGTTCAAAGTGTGAGCAAAGGATTAAAAAAAGTTTATAAATGCCCGCGCCCGTATCAATCAAAAAAAATCGTGCAGTTTCCGTAAAACTGCACGATTCCAAGCTGCGGATAACAGGACTTGAACCTGCACGGGATTACCACCAGAACCTAAATCTGGCGCGTCTGCCAATTCCGCCATATCCGCGAATGTCGTCCACTTCGTTCCCGACATCCGCCGATAATGCACAGAAATGACACTCCGTGTCATTTCGCGCCCGACCAACTCGGGATTTTGGCATATCCATGCCAAAACACCTCACGGAACAGGGAAATGTGGACAATTGTATCAGTATACCTGATTTCATCTAATAATTAAAAAGACCGAAAACCCTGTATTCACAAAATCTTCGATCCTCTCATGAAGCATCCGGGATTCGAACCCGGGACAACTTGATTAAAAGTCAAGTGCTCTACCGACTGAGCTAATGCTCCTTATTCATAATAACTGCGGAAGGTTTTCATCCGCCCAACTGGGCTAACTGGATTCGAACCAGCGAATGCAGGAGTCAAAGTCCTGTGCCTTACCGCTTGGCGATAGCCCAAAATTTTGCTCTCGCAAAGGGTGGATAAAGGGATTCGAACCCTTGGCCTCCAGAGCCACAATCTGGCGCGCTAACCAGCTGCGCTATACCC
>CAKROP010000190.1 GCA_934373375.1 uncultured Anaerosacchariphilus sp. | reverse complement strand
TCCGGAAAATGCTAAGTCTGGAAAAACGGGAGCTCTTCGAGGAGATCGTGGGCATAAACATGGCCCTCTCTATGGGATTGTCGGTGGAGCCGCCGGACGAGGAGAGCAAAAAGACAGAGCCTCTGGGAATCTGGATGCAGGATCGCTGGAATATTTTTGTAAATAAAGCGCTCTGGAAAGGCGATTTGCCAAAGATCAAGGGCGTTGGTTTCGTGGATCATTTTCTACAGTTGCAAAATCAGGCTTTGTATACAAACAATGCCAGCAGTGCGGTCATTTCTTATCTTGGACAGCGAAAAGGCTATCAGTTTGTGGCAGAGGCCGCAAGAGATCCGGAGATAGAGCGGATCGTGGACGAGGCGTATCAGGAGATTGAGACGGCCCTGATTCGTCAGCTGAATGTATTTCCGAAGGATCAGCGGGAATTTGCGCGCCAGGCCCGGGAGAAATACCGGGATGAGCGGATCCATGACACGGTGGTCCGCCATGCACGGGATCCGATTCGGAAGCTGGGGCCGGAGGAGAGGCTGCTGGCTCCGGCGCGGATGGCGATGGCTTCCGGAATCCGCCCCACGGCCTTGGCGGCAGGCATCGCGGCGGCTCTGTATTATGAGGATGAAAATGACCCGTCGGCCTGTGAACTGAAGCACCTGCGGGAGGAAAAAGGCGTTACGGCGGTGCTGCGGGAAATCTGCGGCCTGGATGAGGGCTGCGAGTTGGAAAAATTGATTCTGGAGCAGGTGCAAAACCTGTTTTGTCAGGATAAAAACATGACAGAATGACAGGAAGGCTGTCATCTTCGAACGTGACAAAGATGGCGCTGGAACAAATGGAAAAAGGGAAAACTGTCTGGTACAATAAGCTCATAAAAGGATTGCAATCTTTGAAAAACGTGAAGTAAGGGATGTATGGAAAGGGGTTTTATGAGATGAGTACAAAGATGATGAAGCAGAAGGTACAGTCTCTGGGCGGCTTCCTGACGGCGATGATTCTGCCGAATATCGGAGCGTTCATAGCCTGGGGTCTTCTGACTGCAATGTTTATACCGACAGGATGGTTTCCAAATGAGTTCTTCGCACAGTTAAAGGATCCGATTCTGAAATATCTGCTGCCACTTCTGGTGGGCTATACCGGCGGTGAGCTTGTATACAAGAAACGTGGTGGTATCATGGGCGCGCTGCTGACCATGGGATGTATCGTGGGTACTAGTATTACCATGCTGGCAGGCGCGATGATTCTGGGCCCCCTGGGCGGCTGGATCATTAAGAAATTTGACAAGCTGATCGATGGCAAGATTCCGTCCGGCTTCGAGATGCTGGTGAACAACTTCTCTATCGGTATCATCGGTATGGTGTTCTGTCTGTTGACACAGTCCATCGCAGGACCGATTTTCGAGGGACTGAATACATTCTTCTCCTCCGGTGTGCAGTGGCTGATGGATAAAGGACTGATGATTCTTTACCCGATCTTCATGGAGCCGGCGAGAATGCTGTTTCTGAATAACGCTATTTCCCAGGGTATCTTCGCTCCGCTGGGCGTCGAACAGGCGGCGCAGGCCGGAAAGTCTATCTTCTTCCTGCTGAGCTCCAACCCGGGACCGGGCGTCGGCATGCTTCTGGCATACTGGCTGTATGGCAAGGGAACTGCGAAGGAAGCGGCGCCCTCCGCTATCATTATTCATTTCTTCGGCGGTATTCATGAACTGTACTTCCCGTACATTCTGATGAAACCGAAGCTTATCATTGCCACCATCGCGGGCTGGATGTCCGGTTATGTAACCTACAGCGTAATTGGCGCGGGTCTGATTGCGTATCCGTCGCCGGGAAGTATCATTTCCTATATCCTGATGACTCCGAAGGGATGCTACTTGCAGACATTTAGCGGCGTTCTTGTGGCGGCGGCTGTATCCTTCCTGCTTTCTTCCCTGATTCTGAAGGTAGACAAGAGCGCGGAAGCGGATTTCCAGGATTCTATCGTGATGATGGAAGGTTTCAAGGGCAAAGAGTCCAGGTATTTCGCAGATGTGAAAGCGGAAAAGGCAGAGACCAAGAAGGTTGAGACTAAGACGGCTGCACCGGTACATAAAATTATTTTCGCCTGCGACGCAGGTATGGGATCCAGCGCCATGGGCGCGTCTGTACTTCGGAAAAAGGTACAGGCAGCGGGACTGGATATCGAGGTAACGAATACGGCAATTGAAAAGATTCCGGAGGACGCGGACGTGATTGTGTGCCATGAGGGCCTGTACGAGCGCGCAAAAGCGGTGGCTCCAAACGGTAACTTTGTGGTTATCACCAATTTCCTGGCTGCGCCGGAATATGAAGAATTGATTCAGAGATTAAAAGACAATCAGTAAAGGGATGTGGACAGGCAATATGAGTACAGGAATTCTGGAGAAGACAAATATTCTGGTGGGACTGCCATCGGAATCAAAGGAAGATGCGATCAAAAGAGCCGCGGAGCTTCTGCAAAAGCAGGGATATGTCAATGAAAATTATCACGGGCTGATGCTGCAAAGGGAGACGGAATGTACGACCTATATTGGCAATGGCGTGGCGATTCCCCACGGCATCAGCCGGAGTGAGAAAGATATTCTGAAATCCGGGATCGTTGTTCTGCAGTATCCGGGCGGCGTATTCTATAACGGTCAGATTGCGTATTTGGTCATCGGAATTGCGGGGAAAAATAACGAGCATCTGGATATTCTGGCGAATATCGCCTGTCTGCTTGATAAACAGGAAAATGTGGACCATATTGTAAGCTGCAGGACAGCCAAGGAGGTCTATGAGCTTCTGATGCCTTTAAATGAAACGGAGGTATAGAACATGAAAGCACTGGTATTCGGTGCGGGAAAGATAGCGAGAGGATTTGTAGGCCAGCTCCTGGAGCTGAGCGACTGGGAGACCACGTTTGTGGACATCAACCGGGAGCTGGTGCAGGCATTAAATGAGAAGGGAACCTATACGGTACATATTTTAGGCGACCCGAGCCTGAATACGGATGTGACCCATTACCGGGCAATCGCGCTGGATGATGAGGCGGCGATCCGGCAGACGCTGGGGGAGGCCGATCTGGCATTTACCTCCGTAGGCGGCAAAAATCTGGAGAGCGTAGGCGCGGTCATCGCGGCGGCCTGGAAAGGCGTGACACGGGAAAAACCGCTGAATTTCATCACCTGTGAGAATTGGAAAGATGCAGGAAGGGTTCTGAAAAATGGAATCATAAGCAAGCTTTCCGGCGCAGAGAAAGCGTATTTTGAGGAGTGTGCGGCAGTCAGCGAGGGCGTTATTATGCGAACCGGCGCGGAACCGTCGGCGGAGCAGAAGGCACAGGAGCCGCTGGGCGTATGGGTGCAGAATTTCTGGGAGCTTCCAGTGAACCGGGATACCTTTAAGGGCGAGCTTCCGGAGGTAAAAGGCGTCTATCTGATGGATCATTTCGGGCATTTCCTGGAGCAGAAGATGTATACCAATAATACCAGCAACGCTGTTATCGCCTATAACGGGTATCTGTACGGCTATGAAATTCTGCCGGAGGCGGCGGTAAGCCCAAAGATTAGCCCACTTCTGGACGAGGTCTACCCGGAAATCAACGCGGCGCTGGTGGCAGAGTTGGGCGTGGATCCGGAGAAGCAGGCAGCATTGGCGAAGAAGGCCCGTGCCAAGTATTCGGATCCGGAGCTGGTGGACCGCATCATCCGGAACGCCAAGGATCCCATCCGTAAGCTGGGACCGCAGGATCGCCTGATTGCGCCTGCTCATATGGCGTTGAAGCATGGCATTGACCCGAAAGTTATCATTCGCACGATTGCGGCGGCGCTCTACTATGACGAGTTCACGGACGAGAGCGCGGTGGAGCTGAAGCGGCTGCGGGAGACGGAAGGAATTCCTTATATTTTGAAAAATATCTGCAAGTTGGATGAAAAGGAAGTATTGTATACAAGAATTCTCGAAGCAGTGGAGGAATTGAAGCAGGAGGGAATCTGTCAATGAAGAAAGTCATCCTTATCGGTGCTGGACAGACCGGCCGCGGTTACCTGGCGAGACTTTTGAGTCTGTCCGGACAGCCCTTCGTCTTTCTGGATAAAAACGAAGCATTGATTGAGGCGCTTCGAAGCGCCGGATCTTACAAAATTTCTTTTGGAGGCAGCGAACGGGAGCCGTTAGAGATCAAAGTGTCAGAGGCCTGTGTGATGGGCTCTGCGGAAGCGGCGGAGGCGCTTGCAGATGCGGATTTCATTTTCACATCCATTGCGGAGCAGAACCTGCCGCAGTTGATTCCGGCTTTGCAGCAGGCAGTCCGGGAACGGACAAAACCGGAGCCCTTGAAGCTGATTACCTGTGAAAATGGGGTTTCGCCCAAGAAAAAGCTGGAGGGAGTCATTCCGGAGGAGCTGCTGGTGCTTTCCGAGGCAGTGATTTTCTGCACGACTCTGAAGGCGGAAAACGGGCTGGATATCCTGTCGGAGGATCTGGACTGGCTGCCCTACGATGTGAAGGCATTGGGGGAAACTCTTTCCTGGCACGGCATGGAGGCGGAAGAACATTTTCCGGAGCTGCTGGAGCGGAAGATCTACACCTACAACTGCCTGAGCGCCTGCGTGACCTATCCGGGAGCAGCTCTCGGCTATGAGAATTATGCGGAGGCGGCCAATGATCCGGCGATAGAGGAGATTATGAAAAAGGCGGTGGCATCGCTCAGTAAAGCTCTGGCGGCCCGTTACGGAATCACCGAGCAGGATCAGCATGAATTTGCCATGCGCGCGGTGCAAAAATTCCAGAATCGGAGCATCCGGGACACCATCGATCGGAACGCCCGGGACGTGCAACGTAAGCTGGGACCGAAGGAGCGCATGATCGCGCCACTTCTGATCATGAAACAGTACGGGGCGGATACC
>CAKROP010000189.1 GCA_934373375.1 uncultured Anaerosacchariphilus sp. | reverse complement strand
CAGCTGCACAGATACAGGCAGACGGCCATGAAAAATCCGGCTACCGCAGCTACAAAGGCCTCCTGGAAGGTTCCGCCGTAGGTCAATGCAAAGGCCGCGGCCACGCCTGCGTTGGCCAGCAGAAAGGCCTGGGGCGGGTGCGGTTCCTTTTTCAGCTTTTTTATCTGACGGAAGGCTTCCTCCAGTTCCAGATCCCCGCCGCAGAGCCCTCTGGAAATACTGTTAATTTCGTCGATGATACTCAGGTTCGTCCCCCGGCTCTGAATTCGGCGGGTCACCGTCATGGACTGGATGGACGGGTCGTCCAGAGTGACCAGAAAGCCGGTCACCATCACGAAAGCCTCGGCGGTCTTCAGTCCCGACAGCTCCAGCATCCGCTGCATGGTATCCTCCACCCGGTAAGTCTCGGCTCCGTTGGCCAGCATCAGCTCCCCCGCCATCACTGCGGTGTCGAGCAAAAGTTTATAATCCATTTGTCTGATTTCCTTATACCTGATTTTGTATTGAGATCAATCTATGATCATTATACCTATGTAAGAGAAGCGGGTCAAGGAAAGTATGGACAGAAAGAGAAATAATTCCCGTTTCCGAAGAATTAGGCCGAATTATTGGCAGACAAAAAATGGAAAAAATCTTGACAGACACAGATGAATCAAGTAAAATAGACGAGCATAGTGTTGTCAGTCGCGTACGGCGGCTGATAAAGAATAGAGAATCATGTGGAAATCATGGACGGTACCGCCACTGTATACATAAAGAATAATCCTTAGATGAAAGTCCGCCATTGGGGTAAACCTGAGAAGGCGAGGAGAGTTCGTTGGGCTTCTTCCCTGAATATGTGAGTCAGGAGAACTGCTATGCAGCAACCTTAGCGAACGATCTATTTGCGAAGGCTTATTTCCCATGTAAAATCGGTCATGGATGCAAAAGCATCCATGGCTTTTTTTATTACTGAAACGGAGGAAAACAGTGAAAAAGAACAGGCTCGTATCCAGACTTATCCAGATGTGTGTAGTGCTGATAGGCATTTCCTTTCTGACCTTTTTATTAACCTACCTGGCGCCGGGCGATCCGGCCACAGCCATGTATGATTCCCTGGGAATTACCCCGAGTCCGGAAATGCTGGAGCAGGCCAGGCAGTCCATGGGACTGGATAAACCCTTTTTACAGCAATATGTGGACTGGATAGGCGGTATTTTTCATGGAGATTTTGGAACCTCCTTCAGTAAAAGCGCCCCGGTACTGGATCTGCTGATGAAAAGACTGCCGGCAACGTTCCGGCTGGCCCTGTTTTCCCTTGGACTGATGTTAATTATTTCGGTTCCCCTTGGAATTCTTTCAGCGGTCAGACAGGACGGAATAGCGGATTATATCATTCGCTTTCTTTCTTTCCTGGGTATTTCGCTTCCGGGCTTCCTGATTGGCCTGATCTTATTATATGTCTTCGCTTTGAAGCTGGGACTGGTAAAGGTGGCGAGCAGCTCCGTCGGAATGGAACAGATGCTGCTGCCGGGGATTACGCTGGCCATTGCCATGGCCTCCAAATATTCCAGACAGGTGCGTACGGCGGTACTGGAGGAGCTGCACCAGGATTACGTGACAGGCGCGAGAGCCCGGGGAATGAATCAGTGGGAAATACTGTTCCGCCAGGTTCTTCCCAACGCCATGCTTCCGCTGGTTACCATGCTGGGGCTTTCCTTTGGATCGCTTCTCGGAGGAACCTCGGTGGTGGAGATTATTTTCTCCTACCCGGGACTGGGTATCCTGGCGGTGGGAGCGGTGAAAGCGCGGGATTATCCGCTGATCCAGGGCTTCGTATTGTGGATAGCCCTGATTTATATGGTGGTAAACCTGCTGGTGGATATATCTTATCATTACATTGATCCGAGAACCAGGGAGGGGGAGAACGGATGAAAAAGAATACAAGATTTGCGGTGCTTTCCATTCTGGTTTTCCTTATTCTGGCAGTGGCGTTCCTGGCGGACAAAATCGTTCCCTACGATCCGTTGAGCGCGTCACTGAGCGACGCGTTCCAGGCGCCCGGAAAAGATCATTATTTTGGAACCGACGCGCTTGGGAGGGACGTATTCTCCCGGGTGATCTGCGGGGCGACCACCAGTGTATACAGCGTGCTGATTCTGGTGGCGGTAATCCTGCTTGTGGGTACCTTTCTTGGAATCATAGCCGGGTATTTCGGCGGAGTGGCAGACGCGGTAATCATGAGAGTGGGCGATATGATGATCGCCTTCCCGGATCTGATTCTGGCCATGGCAATCGCGGGAATTCTTGGGCCAAGCCTGAAAAATTCCATGATTGCAATCGCGGCAGTAAGCTGGACCAGATACGCCAGACTTTCCAGAAGCCTGGTGCTGAAGATACGGAACAGGACTTATATATCCGCGGCGGAAATCTCAGGCTCCAGACACAGCAGAATCCTTATGAGATATATGCTGCCCAACGCGCTTCCCACGATGATTATTACGGCGGCGACGGATATCGGCACCATCATGCTGTCGCTGGCCAGCCTGTCCTTCCTTGGCTTTGGAATCCAGCCCCCTACACCGGAATGGGGATATATGCTGAGTGAGGGAAGAACTTATATACTGAGCAGTCCATGGCTGCTGTTTTGTCCGGGACTTGCGGTCTTTATTACGGTGGTCATCTTTAATCTCTGGGGTGACTGTATTAGAGATATGATAGATCCAAATGCAACAGAAAAACAAAGAAAGAAGAGGAGAAAGAGAACATGAATGGAAAAAAACTGATTGCCCTTGCCCTTAGCCTGTGCCTTGCGGGCAGTATCACAGCATGCGGCGGCAGCGCAGGAACAGAGCAGAAAGCAGCGGCAGACGGAGGAAGCGCGAAAACACAGCTGAATGTGGCGACAGAGCTGACCAGCGCAACCCTGGATCCGGCGGATGACTGGAACAGCTGGTTTGTAATGCGCTGGGGCGCGCTGGAAACGCTGACCCGCTTTGAGGACGACGGTACCGTGTCGCCGTGGCTGGCAGAAGACTGGTCTGTAGCGGACGATCAGCTGACCTGGACCATAAAACTGAAAGAAAATGTAACCTTCTCCAATGGAGAACCGATGACGGCGACAAAGGTTCAGGAATCCCTGGAGAGATTGTTTGAGGTGACCGATCCCAATAAGGGCGGAAACGGAAATCCCTGGAATTATTTTACATATGACAGTATCAGCGCGGACGATGAAGCCTGGACCGTGACGATCGTAACAGGTGAGCCGACGGTAGACCTGCCGGGCTGCCTTGCGTATCCCTGGTATGGCATTATCGATGTGGCTGGCTCTGCGGATCGCGATATCGCTGCGGACGGACCGATTTGTACAGGACCCTACTGCTTTGTATCCAACGATCCGGAGCATGATATCCAGCTGGTAAAAAATGACAATTACTGGGACGGTGAAGTACCCTTCGAGACAGTCAATGTCATGAAGCTTGGGGAGGCTTCTGCCCGCGCAATGGCCCTGCAGGACGGTTCTGCCGACATGGGAATCAACATTGCGGCGTCTGACAGAGCGGTTCTGGAGAACGCAGGAAATTATCAGATTGACGTCACCGGAGGAAACCGTGTCTGCAACTGGTTTATCAATTTTGACGGAGTGCTGGGCAATGATACGCTGAGAAAAGCGGTGATGACGGCAATTGACGGCCAGACCGTGTGCGATGTATCCACAGGCGGTTCCTATACTTACACCAACAATACGCCGGTGCCCGGTTATGATTTGGACAATCCGTACAGCTACGATCCGGAGGCTGCCAAGGCTATGCTGGACGAGGCTGGTATCGTAGACGGCGATGGAGACGGATACCGCGAACTGGACGGCAAAAATATCGACATCAATATTGTAGCGACAACCAGCCGTCAGCAGGACGTAATTGCGCAGGCGTATGGGGTTCAGCTGGAAGCAATCGGAATCAAGTCCACGATTTCCATGCCGGAAAACGCGGTAGAACTGCGGGTGTCCCAGGGCTTTGATCTGATGTTTAACAATGAAGTAACCACACCGACCGGAGATCCGGAGAACTTCCTGAAGCACTGGTACGGAAAGATTACCGATACAAGCTTTAATTACGGAAATTATCATAATGAAGAATACGATGCGCTGTATGAACAGCTGATTGGCGAATTTGATACGGAAAAGCGGACGGAAATCTTTACACAGATGCAGAAAATCCTGATGGAAGACGTGGCGACCATCTGCAGCGGCGCCTATAATTTCAATCTCTGCTCCGCGGCTTCCGTGGAAGGCGTTCACAGCTATGTGTGCGATTATTACTGGGTAACAAAGGATATCACACCGGCGTCATAAGGAAGAATAAATAGAAAAGGGGACTTTCCCATGCTGGATATAGAGAATATAACAGTTGCATATCATGGACAGCCGTTTTTGCAGGATTTCTCCCTGCACATGAAAAGAGGGGAAATTATCAGCCTGGTAGGTGAAAGCGGAAGCGGAAAGACTACGGCGATACGTTCCATTCTGGGACTTCTGCCACAGGAAGGAGAGCTGGTATCCGGCGATATTTTGTTTGAGGGAAAGTCTCTCCCTGAATACAGCGAAAAGGAAATGCAGAAGCTCCGGGGATCCAGGATATCCATGATCTTCCAGGATTCCGGAGCCATGCTGAATCCGATACGTAAAATCGGCTCGCAGTATATAGAATACATTCAGAAGCACGAAAAGCTGAGCCGTAAAGCGGCGGAAGAAAAGGCGGTGGCCATGCTGGAAACCATGCGGCTATCGGAGCCGGAGCGCATTATGAAGAGCTACAGCTTCCAGCTGTCCGGCGGTATGCGTCAGAGGGTCGGAATTGCCATGGCCATGACCTTTGAGCCGGAGCTGCTGCTGGCCGATGAGCCCACAGCTGCCCTGGAC
>CAKROP010000188.1 GCA_934373375.1 uncultured Anaerosacchariphilus sp. | reverse complement strand
GCTTTGTATCGGGTGTTATCTGTATATGCAGCGGGGAGAGAAGAAAGCGTAGGAATATAGGCTTATACGAAACAAATAGAATTCAGGTTTTCTGTATTTCAGTGCATGTTTTATGAACTTGCAAATTATTCTTACCTGTACTATGATAAAACCAGTATCAGATCCGTATCTGAACAGGTAAGGGAGAGAATGAAGATGAAAACAAGGAGACTTGGGAAAACAGGATTAGAGGTAAGCGAGATCGGCTTCGGCGGCGAGTGGCTGGAGCGGCATTCCGTGGAAGAGGGCGTGGAGGTGATTCGCTACGCCCACGCGAAAGGAATTAACATTCTGGACTGCTGGATGGCGGATCCGAAATCCAGAGATATCATCGGTGAAGGAATCAAACCGAACCGGGAGCAGTGGTACATTCAGGGCCATATCGGTTCCACCTGGAAGGACGGCCAGTATTACCGCACCCGGGAAATGAAGTATGTAAAGCCGGCCTTTGAAGATTTGCTTCGGCGGCTGCAGACCGATTACATCGATCTGGGGATGATTCATTACGTGGATTCCGAGGAAGAGTGGGAGAAAATTCAGCATTCCGACTATCTGGATTACGTGATGGAGCTCAAAAAGAACGGCACCATCCGTCACATCGGCATCAGCTCCCATAACCCAAAGGTGGCTGTGAAAGCGGCTCAGTCCGGCTATGTGGAAATGATTCTGTTCAGCATTAATCCGGCCTTTGACATGCTTCCGGCAAGCGAAGACATCGAGACCATGTTTGCGGAGCAGTACGATACGGCCCTGAAGGGCATCGACGCGGAGCGGGCGCATCTGTATCAGGTCTGCGAGCAGAACGATGTGGGAATCACGGTCATGAAGGGTTTTGCGGGAGGCCGCCTTTTTGATGAAAAGCGTTCGCCCTTCGGCGTGAAGCTGACGCCGGTTCAGTGTATTCACTACGCGCTGACCCGTCCGGCAGTCTGTTCCATCCTGTGCGGCTACGATACCAAAGAACAGGTGGATGACGCTGCAGCCTACGAAACCGCGTCTGACGAGGCGAAAGATTACGCTTCCGTCATCGCCAACGCACCGCTTCATTCCTATCGTGGAGCCTGCACCTACTGCGGTCACTGCAAGCCCTGCGTGGTCAATCTGGATATTGCCATGATCAATAAATTTTACGACCTGGCCACCATGCAGCCTGAAGTCCCGGCTACGGTGCAGTCCCATTACGAGCTTCTGGAACACAAGGCGTCTGAGTGTATCGGCTGCCGGTCCTGTGAGGAACGGTGCCCCTTTGGGGTGAAGATTGCGGAGCGGATGGAGAAGGCGGCGAAGGTGTTCGGCGTTTAAAAATGAGCCCCCTGTATTGGAAAAATTTTGTCGAATTTCCGCCCGATTCCCCTTGACGGAACCCGTCCAACCCGTTACTATATTCTAAGGTATGTGTAAAGATAACGTAAATGTTATGTGAAATACAGCAAAGCGAAGGAGATTAGGATGAATAACTGGGAAAATGTGGTTCTTATGCCGGAATTTGACGAGCAGGGTGTGGCCTGTTATCGGCTGGACGGCGGAAACTACCTGAATGAGTATTATATTGTATCAGAGGCGGAGTCCAGAAAGCTTCTGAATACGCCGGAGATTGTAGGCTATGAGGTGTATAACTGCCTGATTTCCGCCACATCCCAGATGCTTTATTATCTGAAGGAGCAGAAGAAGGTGACCACCGCCAATATTCTCTCTATTTTGAGAGGCGCTCTCAACTATCCGCTGGAGGAGAGCTGCTACCGGGAGCACATCCGTGTTCATGACATCAGCTTCCTGTCCAGTGAGCGTGTCTTTGAAAATGAGGAGATCGCGGGATTGGAGATCAAGTACAGCAAGCTGACCATGGTGCCGGACAGCACTCTGATGATCGGCGATATCATTGCCAGCGGCGAGACGTTGATTCACTGTCTCCGCTATGTGACTGATTTCTATCGGGATCACGGCGCGAAGCTCCGCAATATCATCATTTTCACCATCGGCGGAACCAAGGGTATCGACATTCTGGAGGATCTGACCCGGGATATCCGGGAGTTCTGGCCGGAGTTTGAAGGCTTTATTACTGTCTATTACGAGGGTATTTTCAGCACCTACCAGGACAAGGGCGTGTCCGGCATCAATCTGCCGGATGTGGATTTCTACTGGAAGGGCGGTATCGTAGCGCCGGAGTTCCGCAGAGAGACCCTTTCCATGTGCAGCCCGCTTTTTGAGAAATGTATCATTTACGACGGCGGAGCGAGACGCTATGAGATCCACGAGCATGTGGAGGAAGTGCTGGAGTTCTGGGAAGGTATTCGTGACCGCGCGGATCGGATCGATTTCCGGGAGCTGCTGGCTGAGAAGCTGGGCTATCCGCTTCCTGTAAGCTATGAGGACTGGGTTCATAATAACCATTATGAGAAGATCCGCCCGGCTGATACCAGGTGGCTGTACCGCCAGGAGCAGGGCTATATCGAGAGCATGAAGAATATCACCTTAAAAGAGCTTGCTGAGCAGAGAATCGGGGAGTTTACCGATGCACTTCGGAAATACATTTTGTAAATAAGTATTTTAAAATCAGGACGGACTGATACAAGAGGTTCCGCCCTGATTTTTTAAGGTAGCAGAATTTCAAGGACAGAAGCCGTTTCTGCTTGCAGGATAAGGCTTGTGGATTTGAAATTTCTAATAATAAAAAACAGGAGATGAAAAAATGAGTAAAGTGAAAGAGAAAAAAGACGTAGACTACGCGGAGCAGGCAGTCCCCGAGGAGGGCCGCAAGGGCTTCGTGACCATGTTCATGATTATGCTGGGCTTTACCTTCTTTTCCGCAAGCATGTGGGTAGGTCAGCAGCTGGCAGCAGGCGAGAATTTCTGGGAGTTCCTGGGCTCCCTGGTTCTGGGCGGCTGCATTCTGGGATTGTATACAGGACTTCTGGGCTATGTGGGCGCCAAGACCGGCCTCAGCATGGATCTGCTGGCGAGAAAGGCCTTCGGTGAGAAGGGCTCCTATCTGTCCTCCGCTATGATCAGTTTCACCCAGATCGGCTGGTTTGGCGTAGGCGTGGCCATGTTTGCCATTCCGGTAGCCAATCAGTTCTTAGGTGACAGTAAGATAGCCATGTGGGCACTGATTATTCTGGCCGGCGGCTGTATGACTGCGTCCGCTTATTTCGGAATCGAATCTCTGACCATCATCAGTTACATTGCGGTTCCGGCGGTAGCAGTTCTCGGAACCATCGCTATGGTGATGGCGGTGGCACAGGGCGAAGGAACTATCGTGGATCAGTTTGCAGTATCCAGCGGTACCTTAAGTGTAGTCGGCGGTGCAGGCCTGGTGGTCGGTTCCTTTGTATCGGGAGGTACGGCTACGCCGAACTTTACCCGTTTCGCCAAAGACGCCAAGACCGGAACTATCGCGACAGTCATCGCGTTTTTCATCGGTAACTCCCTGATGTTCTTCTTCGGCGCCATCGCGTATATCTTCGTAGGCGGAAATGATATTTTTGAGGTTATGCTGCGCCTGAACCTGTTTTACCTGGCAGTTCTGGTTCTGGGCCTGAACATCTGGACCACCAATGATAACGCTCTGTACACCTCCGGCCTGGGCCTGGCAAATATCTTCCATCAGAAGAAAAAGCCCATGGTTCTGGTGGCCGGTATCATCGGAACACTGCTTTCCGTATGGCTGTACTACAATTTCTGCGGCTGGCTGAACATCCTGAACTGTACCCTGCCGCCGGTGGGTATCATTCTGGTGCTGTCTTATTTTATGAACAAGAAAGACTACGAGGACGAACATGCGCCGCTGGCTGCTGTGAACTGGTTCGCGGTGATCGGCGTCATCGCAGGCGCCATTGTGGCAAATGTGCTGTCCTGGGGTATTGCGTCCATCAATGGTATGGTGGTGGCAGCGCTGCTGTATGTGATTGGACAGAAGGTAAGTAAATAAGAAAATTTAGTGAAAATGCCTTTTGATTCCCGGCGAAAGATTGGCTATAATAAAGTTATCAATCTGTGAAAAGGAGTCTGGCGTCATGAAAGAGTACGAAATTTTAGTAGAAACTATGAATCCCTGCGGCGGAGCGGCCCATGCGAAGAAAGAATTCATCGAGGCGGAGGCCGAGAGCCCGGAAAGCTATGTGAAGGAGCATGGCAAATACCCGATTCTGGAGACTATCAAGAATCCCAATGGGGATGTGACGATTGTTACCGGAGATTCCAAGGGATATCTGATTCGCTATACCTTCAGTGAGTAAAAAGCAATGCCTGAAAGCTCAGTAGCATAAGCTGTAAAAGAAAAAAGAAGATTTTTTGTTTGACTTTTAGTAAAATAACAAATATAATAATTAATCGAACGAGTAGCAGACCTGCGTAAATCCAGTTTCCTGCTGCTCGTTCTTGTATTTTAAAATCAGATAACGTCATGAAAAAAGTGTGTAGCTTATTAGCGTAAGTCCGGCTTATGAGATAGGCGCGCGCTTTTTTTATGCAAAAAAGGAGGAATCATTTTAAATGGCAGAAAGTAACAGAATGAAAGAAATGCCGGTAAAGAAGCTGATGGTGCAGATGGGCGTGCCCATGATCCTGTCTATGGCACTGCAGGCCGTCTACAATATCGTTGACAGCGCCTTTGTGGGGAATATGAGTGCGGGAAGCGAAGCAGCGTTAAATGCACTGACACTGGTATTCCCGGTTCAGATGCTGATGGTGGCCGTGGGCGTCGGAACGGGAGTGGGAACCAATGCACTTCTGGCCATGACACTGGGACAGGGAAATCGGGAAAAGGCTGCGAAGATAGCCGGAAACAGCCTGTTTTTAGGCGTGGTTATTTACATTGTATGCCTGTTGTTTGGTATTTTTGGAGTGAATACCTATATTTCTTCCCA
>CAKROP010000187.1 GCA_934373375.1 uncultured Anaerosacchariphilus sp. | reverse complement strand
ATGAAGCCCTCTCCGAGCACTTCCCGAACATCGGTCACGATAACAAAGGCGTTCGGGTCGCATTCTTTTGTCAGCTCTTTCAGGTGGACAATCTCCTTTTTCGCGACTACGCAGAAAAGCATGTTCTTGGCGTCGCCGGAGTACATGCCGGTGGCGGAGATACCGGTGACGCCGCGATCCAGGTCGGACATGAGGATCCGGGCCAGATCATCGGGCCTTTCGGTGATGATGAAGGCGGCTTTGGAGAATTTCAAACCGTCTATGAGGCCATCGGCGATGCGGGAAGTCAGGTAGATGGCGATGATGGCGTAGAGGGCCATCTGGATGCCGAACAGGTAGGCGCCGAACAGGACGATCAGGGTGTCCAGGATCCACATGATGGATGCTGTGCTATAGTGCCGAAGAAAGTGCTGGATCAGGGCGGCGATGAGGTCCGTGCCGCCGGTGGTGGCCTGGGCTACGAAGACGAGCCCGATACCGGCGCCCATGATGAGGCCGCCGTAGAGGGCGGACAGCAGCAGATCCCCTTCGGCCAGGGGGATGACGGGCAGGACGGACAGCCAGAAGGACAGCATGAAGGTGGCGAAGCCTGTTCTGAGCAGGTAGCGGAAGCCTTTGAGCTTTACAGCCAGCAGCAGGAACGGCACATTCAGAACCAGGTTGGTGACGGACAGGGGGACGCCGCCAGGGATCAGTTTTTCGGTCAGCTGGCGGATGATGATGGCCAGACCGGAGAAGCCACCGGTGACGAGACTCGCCGGGTCGAAGACGGACGCCACGGCGAAGGCCATCAGGGCAGTTCCGATGGTGATGAGCAGGATATCCCGCAGTTTCATTTTTCTAGTTATAGTCATTTTTTCAATTCCCTTTCAATATGATCTCTCCACGATTCAAACTATCATAGGAAGAAAGAAAAAGCAAGGGGAAACTGCCGGATACTTCTTTGTGAACTATGCATAGGGGATTTCTGGGGGATTTTATGGAAATAAACTGCGGAAATGCATAAAAATTTTGCATTTCCTCTTTTCAATTTTGTTGTTTTGCATTAATATATAGATTAGGTGTTTAGTGTTTCAGAGAAAACAGGGGTGGTTTTTTGTAAAATTTGCCAGATACGCGATGGGAGAAGGACTGGCGATATGCACAAATACAAAAACTATATGTAAAAAAGGAGCGGAGAGAGTTATGATTTCTAATCAGGTACTGCAGAATACGATTGACGGTCTCAAAGGAATTACCCGGATTGATCTTTGTGTGATTGATACCGAGGGTAAGGTTCTTGCGTCTACTTTTCCGGAGGCGGACGCTTATACAGGGTCTGTGCTTGCTTTCATTGATTCTCCGGCGGACAGCCAGGTGATTCAGGGCTTCCAGTTTTTTAAGATTTTTGACGATACGCAGCTGGAGTATATTCTTCTGTTGAACGGCGGAAGCGAGGATGCGTATATGATTGGCAAGCTGGTGGTTTTTCAGATCCAGAATTTACTGGTTGCATATAAGGAGCGTTTCGATAAAGATAATTTTATCAAGAACCTGCTTCTGGACAATCTGCTTCTGGTGGATATCTACAACCGTGCCAAGAAGCTGCATATTCAGACTGAGGTGCGCAGAGCGGTCTTTATCATTGAGACGGGGCGGGAGAAGGATACGGCTTCCCTGGAAAATGTGCGGACGCTGTTTGGCGCCAAGTCCCATGATTTTATCACAGCTGTGGACGAGAAGAATATCATTGTGGTCAAGGAGCTGGCGGATAATGAGGGGTATCCGGATCTGAACCGTACGGCCAGGGTGATTTGTGATCTGCTGAACAGCGAGGGCGACGAGCACGTTCATATCGCCTACGGCACCATTGTAAATGAAATTAAAGAAGTGTCCCGTTCTTACAAGGAAGCGCGGATGGCTCTTGACGTGGGCAAGATTTTCTTTGATGATAAGGATATTATTGCCTACAGCACGCTGGGCATTGGCCGTCTGATTTATCAGCTGCCGATTCCGCTGTGCAAGATGTTTATCCGGGAAATTTTTGACGGCAAGTCTCCCGATGATTTTGACGAGGAGACCCTGACCACCATCAATAAGTTTTTTGAGAACAGCCTGAATGTGTCTGAGACTTCCAGACAGCTGTATATCCACCGCAACACACTGGTGTACAGGCTTGACAAGCTGCAGAAGAGTACGGGTCTTGACCTGCGGGTTTTTGAGGACGCGATTACCTTCAAGATCGCGTTGATGGTTGTAAAGTATATGAAATACATGGAATCTATGGATTATTAAACTAGGGTTCGATTAAGCTTCGGCTGAGGAGTGAAAAAATGATTGACATGCAAAATGTGACAAAGTCCTATGCCACGGGCGTGCAGGCCTTAAACGGCGTGACGCTGCATATTGACAAGGGCGAATTTGTCTTTATCGTAGGAAACAGCGGTTCCGGTAAGTCTACGCTGATTAAGCTGCTTCTGAAGGAGCTGGAGCCCAGCTCCGGAACCATTAAGGTAAATGGAATTAACCTGAATAAGATGAAAGCGCAGGCCATCCCCAAGTACCGCAGAAAGCTGGGCGTGGTGTTCCAGGATTTCCGTCTTCTGAAGGACCGGAATGTCTATGAAAATATCGCGTTCGCCCAGCGGGTTATCGCGACCCCAAGCAAGGATATCCGCAAGAATGTGCCGAAGATGCTGTCCCTGGTGGGACTGGCGGAGAAGTATAAGTCATTCCCGAAGCAGCTTTCCGGCGGCGAGCAGCAGCGTGTGGCTCTGGCGAGGGCCCTGGTGAACCGGCCCAATATTCTTCTGGCCGACGAGCCCACCGGTAATCTGGACCCGAAGAATTCCAGGGAAATCATGAAGCTTCTGGAGACCATCAATGAGCGCGGTACCACCGTTTTGGTGGTGACCCACAACCAGGAGATTGTAGATCAGATGAAGAAGCGGGTAATTGTTATGAACAAAGGCGTCATTATCAGTGACGAGCGCAATGCTGGGTACAAGCAGAATGCGAATTAGTTCTATCGGCTACTGCCTGAAGCAGGGCATGAAAAATATCTGGCGTAACAAAATGTTCTCTCTTGCGTCCATCGCGACCATGTCTGCCTGCATTTTCCTGTTCGGAATCTTTTTCTGCGTGGTAGAGAACTTCCAGTATATGGTAAAAGAGGCGGAAAAGTCCGTAGCAGTTACCGTGTTTTTTGACGAGGGAATGTCCGAGGAGGACATTCAGGCCATCGGTGAGAAGATTCAGGCCCGGGATGAGGTATCTGAGGCAGTCTTTGTATCCGCGGAGGAATCCTGGGAACAGTATAAGGCGATTTACTTTAAGGACAATCCTCAGCTGGCTGAGGGCTTTGCGGACGATAATCCGCTGGCTAACCAGGCTCATTATGAGATTTACTTAAATGATGTGGAGGATCAGCAGAGCCTGGTAGACTGGCTGGGCAGTGTAGAAGGCGTCCGCAAGATTAACCAGTCCGCGCAGGTGGCGGATATTCTGACAAACTTCAATATGCTGATTGGATATATTTCCATCGCAGTGATTATATTGCTTTTGTGTGTATCGGTATTCCTGATCAGCAACACGGTCACTATCGGTATCGCGGTCCGCAAGGAAGAAATCGCGATCATGAAGCTGATCGGTGCCACCAACGGCTTTGTCAAGGCGCCCTTTGTGGTGGAGGGTATTGTCATCGGTATTCTGGGCGCGGCCTTCCCGCTGGCGCTGCTGTATTATCTGTATACACAGCTGGTGGGCTTTGTGGGAGACAAATTTAATGCCCTGACGGGACTTCTTCAGTTCCTTCCGGTAAATGATATGTTCCGGATTCTGCTTCCGGTAGGTTTGGCGCTTGGCGTAGGCATTGGTTTCTTCGGCAGCTTCTTTACGATTCGGAAGCATCTGAAGGTGTAAGTGCCCCGTAACTGGTCAGGTACTGAACCGTTACAATGCCTCATAGAAAAGGATAAAGAACAGAATGAAAAGAACGCATATGGTAAGCGCGCTGCTTGTGGCCGCGCTTACAGCTGGCTGTATTTTCACAAATGAGAACCTGCGGGTGTCCGCTACGGCGAACCAGATCGATACCAGCGATCTGGAAGATAAGAAGCAGGATACCCTGGATAAAATCAAGGATATCAAATCTGACATCAGCAATACGAAAAAAAGGATTTCGGATCTGGAAAATAGCAAGAGTAATCTGGAAACCTATATTTCCAGGCTGGATCAGGAGGCAAATGATCTGGCGAAGCAGATCGATAAGCTGAACAAGGATATTGAAGCGAAAAAAGAAGAGATTTCGGCCGCCGAGGCAGAGCTTGACGAAGCGGAAGCTACAGCTGCGCAGCAGTATGAGGATATGAAGAAACGGATTCAGTATCTTTACGAAAATGGAAATCCTTCTTACCTGGAGCTGCTTCTTACCTCCGAAAGCATGGCGGATTTTCTGAATAAATCCAGCTATGCGGAGCAGATGACGGCCTACGACCGGAATATGCTGGAGGAGTACATCGCCCAGAAACAGGCGGTGGAAGAGAAGAAAAAGGAGCTGGAATCTGAAAAGGAAGAGCTGGACGCCATGGCGGACGCGGCTTCCGAGCAGAAGAAGACCGTAGACGCTCTGATCAAGACCAAGACAGCCCAGATTCAGAGCTATCAGGATCAGATTGACAGCGAGAACAGCAATGCAGAGGAGTATAAAGCTGATTTGGCGAAGCAGCAGAAGCTTCTGGATCAGATCGAGCAGCAGATCGCGGCGGCAGCGGCGGCCAACGCCCAGGCCGGCGATGGAGACGGCGGCGCTTCGGGCTTCGTATGGCCCTGTCCCAGCAGCCGACGGATTACCAGCGGCTTCGGCAACCGGGCACAGCCTACAGCAGGCGCGTCTACCAACCACAAGGGCCTTGATATCGGAGCATCCTACGG
>CAKROP010000186.1 GCA_934373375.1 uncultured Anaerosacchariphilus sp. | reverse complement strand
GGACATAACACCCTGGTCGTCCAGGGGAATGGTCTTCGCGTCCAGGCCGGTCAGGTCCTCCAGCATACGGATCATGGTCGGATCATCGTGTCCCAGAATATCCAGCTTCAACAGGTTGTGGTCGATGGAATGGTAGTCAAAATGGGTGGTGATAATGTCCGTGGTCATATCATTGGCCGGGTGCTGAATCGGCGTAAAGGAATGAATTTCCTCGCCGTGGGGCAATACGACGATACCGCCCGGGTGCTGACCCGTCGAACGGCGCACACCCACGCAGCCCTGGACGATCCGGTCGATTTCACAGTTCCGCTTGTGCTGTCCCCGCTCCTCGTAATAATTCTTTACATAACCGAAAGCCGTCTTATCCGCCAGGGTTCCGATGGTTCCCGCCCGGAAGGTCTGGCCCGTACCGAAGATAACCTCCGTATATTTGTGGGCCTTGGACTGGTAATCGCCGGAGAAGTTCAGGTCGATATCCGGCTCCTTATCTCCCTTAAAGCCCAGGAAGGTCTCGAACGGAATATCGAAGCCCTCTTTCTTCAAGGGACCGCCGCAGACCGGGCAGGCCTTGTCGGGCATGTCGCAGCCGGCCGCGCCCGCGTATTTGCGCACTTCTTCCGACTCGAAATCGCTGTAATGGCAGGCCGGGCAGTAATAGTGTGGCGGCAGCGGATTGACCTCGGTAATTCCTGCCATGGTGGCCACGAAAGAGGAACCTACGGAACCTCGGGATCCTACCAGATAGCCGTCCGCATTGGACTTCCACACCAGCTTCTGGGCAATGATGTACATAACCGCGAAACCATTGGAGATAATGGAATGCAGCTCCTTCTCCAGACGCTCCGTTACCACCTGGGGCAAATCGTCACCGTAGATGGAGTGGGCCTTCTCATAACAGATATCTCGCAGGGTCTGATCGGAATTCTCGATAACCGGCGGACACTTATCCGGGCGCACCGGGGAAATCCGTTCGATCATGTCCGCAATCTTGTTCGTGTTAGTAATAACTACCTCTTCTGCTTTATCACTTCCGAGATACTCAAATTCCGCCAGCATTTCCTCGGTGGTACGCAGGTACAGGGGAGCCTGGTCGTCCGCGTCCTTGAAGCCCTTTCCGGCCATGATGATACGGCGGTAGACCTCGTCCTCCGGATTCAGGAAATGCACGTCGCAGGTGGCCACCACCGGCTTGTGGAACTGCTCACCCAGGGACACAATCTTTTTATTCAGACGAATCAAATCATCCTTAGACTCAAAGGTGGGACGCTCGCCCCGCAGCATAAACTCGTTATTTCCCAGAGGCTGGATTTCCAGATAATCATAGAAATTCACCAGTCTCGCGATCTCCTCGTCGGGGGCAGACCGTACCAGCGCCTGGTACAGCTCTCCGGCCTCGCAGGCGGAGCCCACGATAAGGCCCTCCCGGTGCTTCTGAAGCACGCTTTTCGGAATTCTGGGCACACGGGCGAAATAGTCCAGGTGGGACCAGGAAACCATACGGTACAGGTTCACCCGGCCAATCTCATTTTTTGCCAGAATGATGACGTGGTGGGATGGCAGCTTCTTAATGGCGTCCGCGTCCAGGGTACTCATCTGGTTGACGCCGTTCAGGTCGAAGACGTCCCGTTCCTTCAGCATCTGCACAAATTTCACAAAGATTTCCGCGGTACAGCCCGCGTCGTCCACAGCCCGGTGATGATTCTCCAACGACACATTCAGAGCCTTCGCCACGTTATCCAGCTTGTAACGATTCAGCTGGGGCAGCAAAATACGCGCCAGCGCTACGGTGTCCACCACGGTAAATTCGCAGGGCAGCCCCTGCCGCTCGCTGTTCTTGCGGATAAAGCTCATATCAAAGCCGGCGTTATGAGCCACCATGACCGCGCCCTTGCAGAAATCCAGAAACTGCGGCAAAATTTCCTCGATGGCAGGCTCGTTCATAACCATTTCATCATTGATGCCGGTCAGCTTCTCGATTTCGAAGGGAATCGGGATCTGCGGGTTTACGAAAACGCTGAATTTATCGGTGATTTCGCCCTTTTCCACCCGCACAGCCCCAATCTCGATGATCCTGTCGTTTTCTGCGGAGAATCCTGTCGTCTCGATATCGAATACCACATAGGTATCATCCAGACTCTGTCCGGCTGCGTCGGTGACGATATCCTTCAGATCGTCCACCAGATAGCCCTCCACGCCGTAGATCACCTTGAAATTATCGCCCTTTTCCAGACTGTGGCTGGCGTCCGGATAGGCCTGTACCACGCCGTGGTCCGTCACTGCGATGGCTGTATGACCCCAGGACTTGGCACGCTTGATGATGCTCTTTACATCCGAGACGCCGTCCATATCGCTCATTTTCGTGTGACAATGAAGCTCCACGCGCTTCAGTTCGCTATTATCTGTACGGGGCGTCCGGAAATCTGAAGATTTCTTGATGCCTGTCACAGAGCTGATGGTCAGCTCATTATCGAAGCGATCCATGGCAGTCAGACCCTTCAGCTTGATAAAAGAGCCCTGTTTTACCTTCTCCCGGAAGGCTTCCATCTCATCGTTTTTCTCAAAGATCTTAATGCGGATGGTATCGGTATAATCCGTCACTGTAATGGTTACAATGGTTTTCTCGCCGCGGATCTCCCGCTCATCCCAGCCGGTGACCTGGCCGTGGATGACCACCTCGCCCATTTCCCCGATGACCTGCACCAGATCTGTAATCTCGCTGTCATCGAAATCCCGGCCATACAGTACATCCGGATTATTGCTGGCACCCCTGCTTCGGAAGCCTCCGCCGGAACGCAGAGTCTTACCATATGCGTACTCGCTCTTGCCGAAATTGCCGAAGTTCTTTTTACCGCCGTCCGCTTTGGCCGCCGTCTTCTTCTCGGCCTTTGCCCTGTCGGGGCTTCCCGCGCCGCCTGCTGCCGCGATTTTGCCATCCGCGCTTTCCGCATTTTCCGCGCTCTCCGCCGCGTCCGCTGCCTGCTTGGCCGCCCACATGGCCGCGTTCAGCGCCTCCGCCTGCTTCTCAACGTCTGCCCGGCCGCTGCGCTTCTTCTTTTCTTCCTTTTTATCCACAAACTCCACCCGGATTTTCACATCCAATCCACATCGTTCCGTGAAAATCTTATACAAAATGCGGATAAGTTCATCGGCTGCGTCCTCGCCCAGGGTGGTCTTCGTAAGTTCCATTTTCAGGACATTACTCTCCGGGAAGCTGATTTTCGCGCCCCGGAACAGGTTATACTCCAGCATGCTGTAATTACGCAGTTCAAAAAGAATACTGTCCTTATAGAGCCCCATCAGGGTCTCCGGATTGTACTGTCCCGACAGCTCGTAGCGCTCCAGAATCTTTACCGTAATGTCAGCGTTGCCAAACAACTGCTTTTTTAAAGTCTTTTCAAGCTGAAAAAGCTGCTCCTTATGGATCAGCTTTCCGCTCACAAGATATACTCTTATGAAATTTTTTGCCCGGTTGGAGGTGACCTTTTCCACACGCACCTGCTCCAGCAGATCCTGAAGTCCCTGCTCCACATGCAGGGGCGGGAATACCTCCGCGAACATTTTTGTCATGCGCTCTCTCCCTAGTTCTCGTTCCAGTGTAACAGCTCCTCGCGCAGCGCGCCCAGAAGCTCGCTCTCCGGCATCCGCTGTACGATTTCGCCCTTCTTAATCAGCATACCGGTGCCTTTGCCGCCCGCGATTCCGATGTCGGCCTCTTTGGCCTCGCCCGGTCCGTTGACCACGCAGCCCATAACAGCCACCTTGATGTCATCCAGCGGAATATCTTCTACCATGCGCTCTACCTGGTTGGCCAGGCCGATGAGATCAATCTGGGTTCTGCCGCAGGTGGGACATGATACGACCTCAATGCCGCCTTTGCGGAGCCCCAGGGTCTTCAGGATACGTTTTGCGGAGCGGATCTCCTCCAGCGGATCACCGGTCAGGGATACACGGATCGTGTCGCCGATGCCTTGGTACAGGATGATACCCAGTCCCACGGCGGATTTGATATTGCCGGAATACAGGGTACCGGACTCGGTGATTCCCACATGGAGCGGATAATCGGTCTTTGCGGCAATCAGCTCATGGGCCCTGGCGCACATCATCACATCGGAGGATTTGATGCTGATAACCAGATTGTCATAGCCCATGTCTTCAATGAGGTGTACCTTATCCAGGGCGCTCTCCACGATACCCTCTGCGGTGACGCCGTGGTATTTTTCCACCAGCTCCTTCTCCAGGGAACCGCTGTTGACGCCTACGCGGATGGGGATACTGCGCTCTTTCGCAGCGTCTACTACGGCCTGCACACGTTCCCTGCTTCCGATGTTGCCCGGATTGATACGGATCTTGTCCGCGCCGTGCTCGATGGCCGCCAGTGCCAGCTTATAATCAAAATGAATATCCGCCACCAGCGGAATCGTAATCTGCTTCTTAATCTCAGTCAGGGCCTCCGCTGCCTCCATGGTCGGAACCGCGCAGCGGATAATGTCGCAGCCTGCCGCTGTCAGGGTCTGAATCTGCGCCACCGTCGCCTGCACATTCTCTGTCTTTGTGTTCGTCATGGACTGAATCAGGATTGGGTTGCCCCCTCCGATAACCCGGTCGCCAATTTTAATTACTTTTGTATGTTCTCTCATCCCATTCTTGCCTCCCGCAATTCTTTTTCCTTTTTAAAACGACTCTGCTTCTCTACATTTAACACCATGCCAATCTCAAATAGCAGGAATACCGACGCCGTTCCTCCGTAACTGAAGAAAGGCAGGGTAACGCCCGTGGTCGGAAACAGGCTGGTGACTACCATCAGATTCAACACGACCTGCAGGGCCACATGGGAAAAGACCCCGATGGCCAGCAGACGCCCGAAGGTATCCTCCGCCTCCTGTGCCACGCTGTAAAGCTGATATAGCAGGTAGA
>CAKROP010000185.1 GCA_934373375.1 uncultured Anaerosacchariphilus sp. | reverse complement strand
GAAAACTGGCTGGTAGGCGACCATGGAAGAAACCGCGCCGATCAGTGTATCAAGTGCGGTGAGTGTGAGGCAGTCTGTCCCCAGCATATCCCGATCCGCGATAATCTGGAGAAGGTAGTGGAAGCACTGCTTTAAATCGTTCAAAACCTTATATAAAACCGCAGAATGACAGGATTTTCGGTAAAAGAGATCCTGCAGGATGCGTAATAGAAGTCCGTTCCCGGAAACTGGAAGATGAAAATCCGGGGGCGGGCTTTCTTTTTTCAGAATCTTCTGATACAATAGTGCTAACCTGTCCGGGAGAGGCAGGAGACTGGAAAACTATTTGCAGGAGGAAATCAATGAAATTCAAGAAACTAACATTGTTATGCGGATTAACGATGGCACTGACGGCAGTGACAGCCTGCGGCAGTAAGGCAGAGGATACAGCAGCCCGTATTTATGGAGAAATTGAAGAAATTTCGGAAGAAGATATCATAGTAGATAATCAGTCTGACGTGTCTTCCCAGGGAGAGATGATTCTGACGATCGATCCGGAGAATACGGTTCTGGTAGATGGGGAAAGCGGTCTGCCCCTGGAACTTTCTGACATGGAAAAGGGAGGTTTTGTGGCCTATCTGGGACCGGCCATGACCCTGTCTTTGCCGCCTCAGTGTACGCCGGAGGTAGTGTTCACGAATGTTTCGGACAAGGAAGCTGCACCCTATTACGCAGTCATTGCCCGCAAGCCGGTTGCGAAAGATGGCTGTCTGAAAGTGGTTGCTGACGATGGAGAGAGCTATGTGATTCCGGACACAGCGGAGATAAAGCCCTTCCGTACCCGGAATGTGGTCCGGGCTGAGGATATCCAGAAAGGAAGCCGGTGCCTGATCTGGCTGAATGAGCAGGAGGAGGCAGTCCGTGTGGTGCTTCTTGACGCAGAATAAGAGAGGCTTACAGAGATGATAAAAGCAGCATTTTTCGATATTGACGGAACACTGATGGATCACAGCATCGGTCAGATCCCGTCAGACACGAAGGAGGCTTTGGCAGAGTTACAGAGAAACGGCGTGAAAATTTTCACCAGTACCGGACGGCATCTTCTGGAGCTTCAGGAGCTGGGCGTGACAGAGCTTTCCTTTGACGGGCATGTGCTTCTGAACGGTCAGATCTGTCTGGACAAAGAAGAACAGCTGATAGACGCAAGTGCCATTTCTGAGGAGGATATGCAGGGCGCTCTGCGCTGGTTTGAAGAAATGGAGCTGCCGGTGGCTTTCGTGGAGCAGAAGCAGATCTATATCAATTTCATCAACGACCGGGTGCGGAAGACCCAGGCGGATATTTCCTCAGAACTGCCAAAGCTCGGCCGCTTCGGCGGCAATCCGGTCTATCTGGTCAATGTATTTGCCGATGAGGCGGATGTAAATCGGGTGCTTGCAGATATGCCCCACTGCCGCATGACCCGCTGGAATCCCTACGGCGTGGATATCATCGCCGCGGGCAACAGTAAGGCCAAGGGGATGGAGCGGGTGCTTCGTCATTATGGCATCGATCGGGAAGAAATCATTGCCTTCGGTGACGGGGAAAACGATATGGAGATGCTTCAGTTTGCCGGAATCGGCGTGGCCATGGGAAATGCGGATCCGGAGGTAAAGGAGATCGCGGATTATGTGACGGACAGCGTGGGAGAGGGCGGGATCACCCATGCCCTCCGGCACTTCAAGTTGATTTAGAAAAAGAGAATGCTCCGGCTGCCAGGTGTGGCAGTCGGAGCAATTTTTATAACTCTAAGAAGGATACCTATGGAACATTCATGTTTAAGAGAGTGAATTCGTATCGCCATTGCTTCCAAAATTCTTTGCAATCTCAAAATCAACCGTCGCGGTATCCAATGGGGAAGCGGAAGTAAGCTCAAAGTATACATAGCTTCCATCTTGGGTCAGAGCATATCCGGCTGCCGTATAAACGGTTCCGTCTGCCTGCTCATCCTGGTAGAAAAGATAGGAGGAAGTGCCCCGGTCAATCAGTTCTCCGATGGTGCAGGGAATCGATGCGTCTTCCATCTCCACCACATGTTCTGATACGTAATCGGAGAGGACTTCGTCGAGAATCCATTTTTCCGATTCTTCCAGAGAAACAGAAGTCATGGAAACAGTCGGGGCGTCAGTTTCCGGTAAGGTCTCAGCTTTTACAGAAAAGGGTTCCAGATAAAGAACCAGCGCCAGCAGTCCGACCAGAATACAAAGGGAAAATTTTTTCATGGGCTCACCTCATTTACGATGTGTGTTCTCTTTTATATGTAGTATTTTAGCAAAAAGATATTACAAAATTATGATAAAATATTTAGAATTACGTTATAAATTCTGAAGATATTTTAAAGATTTCAGATAAAATATCAAATTTCCACAGGAACCCTGAAAACCAGACAGAAAACAAAAATAAACAAATTTGATGTCGGTACTTGCTGTCTTGTCACCTGTATGGTATGATGTAAAGGCTTTATTAAGCAGAATGGTTACTAACAGGAAAAGAGGAGTAAGAAAATGGGAAAAGTGAAGGCTTTTCTGAAAAAGAAAAATGTGGAAATCAGCGTAAAACGCTATCTGGTAGACGCGTTGGGAGCTATGGCGCAGGGACTGTTCGCCAGCCTGCTGATCGGCACCATCGTAAGCACTCTTGGTAAGCAGTTGGGGATCGAGTATCTGACCGAGCTGGGCGGTTACGCCAGCGCGGTAGCCGGACCGGCCATGGCAGTCAGCATCGGCTGGGCACTGCAGTGTCCGCCACTGGTGCTCTTTAGTTTAGTGGCTGTCGGCAACGCGGCGAATGTTCTGGGCGGCGCGGGCGGCCCGCTGGCGGTGCTTGTCATCACTGTCATCGCGGCAGAATGCGGAAAGCTGGTCAGCAAAGAAACCAAAATTGATATTCTGGTAACGCCGGGCGTCACCATTTTCGTGGGCGTCGGTCTGGCAGAGCTGATTGCACCGGGTATCGGCGCGGCTGCTTCAAGTGTGGGTCAGCTGATCATGTGGGCGACCGAGCTTCAGCCGCTGCTGATGGGTATCATCGTATCCGTATTAGTCGGTATGGCTCTGACCCTGCCGATTTCCAGTGCGGCTATCTGCGCAGCTCTGGGTCTTACGGGACTTGCAGGCGGCGCTGCGGTAGCGGGCTGCTGCGCCCAGATGGTGGGCTTCGCGGTCATGAGCTATAAGGAAAATGGTGTGGGCGGCCTGGTGAGCCAGGGCATCGGCACCAGCATGCTTCAGATGGGCAATATCGTGAAAAATCCCCGGATCTGGATTGCACCGACGCTGGCCAGCGCCATTACAGGCCCCATTGCCACCTGCATCTTCCATATGACCATGAACGGCACACCCGTATCCAGTGGTATGGGAACCTGCGGCCTGGTAGGTCAGATTGGCGTGTATACTGGTTGGATGAATGAGATTGAGGCAGGCACTCGGGCCGCCATCACCGGCTTTGACTGGGTGGGCCTGATTCTTATCTGTTTCGTACTCCCGGCAGTCTTAAGTACCGTTTTCTGTGAAATTGAGCGGAAAATGGGCTGGATCAAGGATGGCGATTTGAAACTCGACTAGGAGCCGTATAGGAAAATTCAGTCTTCTGACAGGACCCGGGAAAATCCGTCAAGTTACATTGGACTAAGCGGGAGGAGTATGTTATACTCTTATCAAAGGGATTTTTTTGTTCAAGAGAGGGAAGAAGTCAGGAGGAAGATATAAATGGCAAATGTAGTATTCCAGTTTGAAAACGGCGAGAAAGTGACGGTTTCAACTATGGCAGGAGAGAATCTGCTGGAGACGGCGCGGAAGTCCAATGTGGTCATCGACGCGCCCTGCTCCGGCAATGGCTCCTGCGGAAAGTGTCGCGTGAAGCTGCTGGGAGGCGAGCTGGACTCCAAGAAGACCCGCCATATCAATGAGGAAGAGTGGGCGGAGGGCTGGCGTCTGGCCTGCTGCAGTACGGTAGCCGGCGATGTGCAGGTCATGGTGCCGGATATCGCGTCCGCTTACCGGAGTCGTATGAAGGTGGCAGATCTAAGCTCTCCCCAGGAGATCAAGATTTTTGACGACTGCATGGAGCATCTGGCAGAGGCCGATCTGACTCTGGGTAATAACATCCGTATCGTCGATCTGAAGATGGATGTACCGACCCTGGATGATACCATGCCGGACAATGAGCGGCTCACAAGAGCATTGCAGGCAGCGACCGGCATCGAGAAGATTGAGCTTCCGTTCTCGACTCTGATGGAGCTTCCGAATGTGCTGCGGGCCAGCGATTTCGAGGTGCAGTGTGTCATTGCCCAGAATAAGGAGCATGTGTTCGTTTACGATGTGTTCGAAAAGTCAGCCAACGTCATAGCGGCAGGACTGGCCATCGATATCGGTACGACTACCGTATCCGCAGTTATGGTTGATATGCTGACCGGCAGGATTCTGGCCAAGGCGTCCTCCGGTAACGGACAGATCCGGTACGGTGCAGACGTTATTAACCGTATCATCGAGTCCCAGAAGCCGGGCGGACACAAGAAGCTGCAGGACGCCATCATTGACGAGACCCTGAACCCGATGATTCAGCAGATGAGCCGTGCGGCAGGCTTAAGCTCCCGACAGATTTACCGGCTGTCCGTGGGCGGCAACTCCACCATGAACCATCTGCTGGTGGGTATCAACGCAGATCCGCTGCGTATGGAGCCCTATATTCCGGCCTTTTATAAGACCAATTCCATCTATGCGTCTGACATCCGCCTAAACGTGCATCCGGATGCCCATGTGATCATCGCGCCGAATATCGGCAGCTATGTGGGCGGCGATATCACCGCCGGCGCTCTGGTCAGTATGCTGTGGAACCAGCCCCATTTTTCCCTGTTCATCGACCTGGGAACCAACGGCGAGCTGGTATTCGGTAACTCTGACTTCATGATGAGCTGTGCAT
>CAKROP010000184.1 GCA_934373375.1 uncultured Anaerosacchariphilus sp. | reverse complement strand
GCCCACATCTGCCCTGGACGTGACGACGCAGGCACAGATTGTGCGTCAGATGATGGAACTGCGGAAAAATCACGGAACCTCCATTATCCTGGTAACCCATAATCTGGGCGTGGCGGCATATATGTCAGATCGGATTGTGGTTATGCAGAATGGAAGGATTGTGGAAGAGGGAGACCGGAAGACAATACTGGAGCAGCCGGGCTGCGCGTATACCAGAAAACTGCTGGCTGCGGTTCCGAATATGTTTGGAGAAGGCTATGTGTAAGGAAAAAACACCAATTTTGGAGAGCCGTCATTTAAATAAGGTATTTACAGCCCCCGACGGACGCCCTTTGTACGCAAACAACGATATATCTTTGAAATTTTATGAAGGCGAGACCCTTGGAATTGCAGGGGAAAGCGGATGCGGCAAGAGTACGCTGGTGCGCGTGCTGTCACTGCTTGAGCCGCCCACCGATGGGGAGCTTCTGCTGTTCGGTGAAAATGTCGCGGATCTGAAGGGGGAGAGGAAGCGGAAAATGCGCCGTCATATTCAGATGGTATTCCAGGATCCGTCAGATTCATTTTCGCCCAGAATGAAAGTAAAGGATATTTTGTGCGAACCGCTGGAAAATTATGGACTTCTAAAACCGTCGGAAAAAGCGGCGAAGGCGCGGGAGCTTCTGAAGATGGTAGAGCTTCCGGAGGAATTTGCGGATCGGTATCCGCGCAGTATGTCAGGCGGTCAGAAGCAGCGGGTGGCGATTGCGCGCGCATTGGCCCTGGAGCCGGAAATCCTGATTTGCGATGAAGCCACATCGGCGCTGGACGTATCGGTTCAGAAAAGTATCGTGGAGCTGCTGGTAAAGCTTCAGAGAGAGAAGCATACGTCGATTATTTTCATCTGTCATGACGTGGCGCTGATCCGCTCCGTCTCCCACAGAACGGCCATTATGTATCTGGGCTTTGTGGTGGAGCTTGCGGAAGGAAAGAAGCTGGGACGCGGTGTCTGCCACCCTTATACAGAGGCCTTAAAAAGCGCGGTGTTTTCCCTGGATATGGATTTTGAAAAAGAGATAGAAAGCCTGGATTCGGAGATTCCCAGCCCATTGGAGCGTCCGACGGGCTGTCCGTTCCGGAACCGCTGTGAAAAATGCATGGAGATCTGCGCCGCAGAGCGGCCGCAGCTCCGGGAGGTGGAGAAAGGACATTGGATTGCCTGTCATCTGTATGCATGACAAGAAAGAGAGGACCATATCATGTGGAAGATTGCAGGATTTTCTTTACAGCCGGGAGAAAAAAGAAGAGTAACGATAGAAATCCCGGTGGATGAAGCAGGAGAGGAAAAAATGTATCCCATGCCGGCGACATTGATTTGCGGCTGCGGGAAAGGAAAGACCGTTCTGATTACAGCGGGAATCCATGCGGGAGAATACCCGGCTATTCCCGCCGTGATACGGGCGGCAGGGGAGATTCAGCCGGAGGAGCTGAACGGAAACCTGATTTTTATTCACTGCGTCAATACCAGCGGATTTTTTAAGAGAACCTTTGGCCTGGTTCCGGAGGACGGTTTCAATCTGAACGGACAGTATCCGGGGAAAGAGGGCGGAACCCCAGGAGAACGGATTGCGGATTATTTTGTGCGCAATTTTTTTGATGAGATCGATTTTATGATGGATATGCATTCCGGAGGGCAGCAGGAGCCCCTGACGCCCTGTCTCTTCTATCCGCTGGCGGAGGCTGTGACGGAAGAGGCGCTGGCTGCGGCGCGCGCCCTGGATATCCCGTGGCTGATAGCTTCGACGGCTACGGCGGGGCAGTATTCTTACGCCGCGAATTATCATAAGGTACCCGGACTTCTGGTGGAACGGGGATATGGCGGATTCTGTAAAAAGGAGTGGGTAGACGCTTATTACAGAGATATTTTCCTGCTTTTGAAGCATCTGAAAATGTATGGAGCTGTTGAAACAGAGGAACAGGTGTGTAAAAAAACGGTAGTTCCCAGAACCATCTATCTTACCTCGGATACGAAGGGAATCTGGCATACGGATCTCCATGAAAATATGGAAGTGGCCAGGGGAGAGCTTCTGGGGTACTGTACGGATTTTTACGGAGAGGTAATCAAGAAGTATTACGCGGAAGAGGATGGGGTTGTCTTCTATTATAATACAGGTTTATCGGTGAAGGAAGGCACAGCCCTGGTCGCGTATGGAATAAGGGAGCATATGATAGCAGATGAGGCAGGCTAAGCAGGGAGATTTAACACAGGGATCCATTGGCAGAGGAATGCTTTTGTTCGCGCTGCCGTTTCTGGGGAGCAGCCTGATTCAGCAGCTGTATAATACCGTCGATCTGATTTTTGTGGGAAGGCTTCTGGGTACGGACGCGGCGGCAGCCGTCGGCGCGGGAAGTCTTCTGATTACCCTGGTTCTGGGCTTTTTTACCGGAATGAGCGTGGGAGTAAGTGTGTCGGTATCCCATGCATACGGCGCGGGAAATCAGAAAGAGCTGCATGATCTGATTCATTGCGCCGCGGGACTGGCGCTGGCGGCTTCTGCCCTGTTGATTCTGTTCGGTATATTTCTCACGCCGGCTGTGCTGCGCCTGATGAATACGCCGGAAGATATTATGGAGCTGGCCGTTGTCTATATCCGAATTTATTTTCTTAGTATGCTTCCGATGGTTTTTTATAATATCGGTTCCGGAATCTTAAGAGCCTTCGGAAATTCGCGATCGCCGATGAATTATCAGCTGATAGGCGGAATTGCCAATGTGGCGGGAAATGCCTTTTTCCTGTGCGTGCTGCGTATGGGAGTGGAAGGCGTGGCGCTGGCCTCCCTGGTATCGCAGCTGATGGCGGCTGTATTTACGGTAGGCCATCTGATGAAGCCGGATTCCGAATGCCGGTTACGGATCAGGGATATTACATTTAAGAAGCAGGTCTGCGGGAGAATTCTGAAAATCGGGATTCCGGCGGCAATTCAGTCTATGGTGATTACACTGAGCAACCTGATTGTTCAGGCGCAGATCAACAGCCTCGGAATCGTAAGCATTGCGGCCTTCACGGCTTATTTTAAGGTGGAAAATTTTGTATATCTTCCCATTATGGCGTTTGGGCAGGCCAATACAACGTTCTGCGGGCAGAACTACGGAGCAGGAAAATGGGAAAGAATGCGGAAGGGAACGGGAGTCAGTATTCTGATGGGAGTTCTTGTTACCGTGACCATAAGCACGCTCCTTCTGACGCATGGATATGGCGTATTTAGTCTGTTTTCCCAAAATGCGGAAGTAATAGAGCTGGGGATCCGCATTGCGCAGGTAACCTTTCCCTTCTATTTTATATATGTATTTCTGGAGGGATTTTCCGGAGCGCTTAGGGGAACGGGAAAAACAGTGGGGCCGATGGCGGTTATCCTTGTAAATATGTGCGGAATCCGTATGCTGAGTCTCTGGTTCCTGATGCGGCATTATCACAGTGCGGAAGGGGTGGCCGGTATCTATCCGATTACCTGGATGACAACGGCTGTCTGCCTGGGCGTGATGTATTGGCGGCAGCGTAAAAACTGGAAACTGGAAATTGGTTAAAATCACTAAAAAGTGGGCGGAAAGTTTGTGAAATTTATAAAAACTTTTCTCCCACTTTTTTTGAAAAAAACCTTGCATTTCCCCGGAACTTCCTGTATAATTGCAACTGTTGTGACATTGATAGCTATGAAGCGTGAGGTTGCTGCCCATGAGGCAGGTTTTCCGTGGAGCGAATGTCAAGTTAGGAAACTGGCGACAAGTCACTGTACAAAATAACTGTCCATGCAGAGCCATGGAAACAACGTGTTGTTCGAATTCAGAGTTGGGACACACACGGGAGAGTGTACAGTCACCGCTTGTCGTACTGGTCTTTAAAAGTACGAAAAGGAGGCGACTTTTTTTATGGCAAGTCAAGTAATGAGAATCACACTGAAAGCGTATGACCATCAGCTGGTGGATGCATCCGCAAAGAAGATCATCGAAACTGTAAAGAAGAATGGAGCACAGGTGAGCGGACCGGTTCCCCTTCCTACCAAGAAAGAGGTAGTTACCATTCTGAGAGCTGTACACAAGTACAAAGACTCCAGAGAGCAGTTCGAGCAGAGAACTCATAAGAGACTGATTGATATCATTACCCCGACCCAGAAGACAGTAGATGCTCTGTCCAGACTGGAGATGCCGGCAGGTGTTTACATCGATATCAAAATGAAAAACAAGTAATCCTTCAGCTAGAATGAACACATCCGTGTTCCGCTGTAGAGAAATAAGGAGGAAAAGAAATGAAGAAAGCTATTTTAGCAACAAAAGTCGGAATGACGCAGATTTTCAATGAAGACGGCGTGCTGACACCGGTTACAGTTCTTCAGGCAGGACCCTGTGTAGTAACTCAGGTTAAGACTGTTGAGAACGACGGATACAGCGCAGTACAGGTCGGATTCACAGACAAGAGAGAGAAGCTTGTGAACAAGGCTCAGAAGGGTCATTTCAACAAAGCAGGCGTATCTTACAAGAGATATGTGAGAGAGTTCAGATTTGAGGATGCTGAGAGCTACGCTCTGGCACAGGAGATTAAGGCTGACATCTTTGCCGCTGGCGACAAGATTGATGCAACCGCTATTTCCAAGGGTAAAGGATTCCAGGGTGCTATCAAGAGACATGGTCAGCACAGAGGACCCATGGCTCATGGTTCCAAGTTCCACCGTCACGCTGGTTCCAATGGTGCCTGCTCCGATCCGAGCAAGGTATTCAAGGGAAAAGGAATGCCTGGCCAGATGGGTCACAAGAAGATCACCATCCAGAACCTTGAGGTTGTCCGCGTAGATGCAGAGAAGAATCTGCTTCTGGTAAAAGGCGCAGTACCGGGCCCCAAGAAGTCTCTGGTTACTATCAAGGAAACAGTAAAGGTTAGCAAATAATCTTTAGCGGAAAGGAGGACTTACAG
>CAKROP010000183.1 GCA_934373375.1 uncultured Anaerosacchariphilus sp. | reverse complement strand
TGAAGACAGGAAAGTCGTAACAGGAGATGAGTGTATGGAAATTCTGATTTGGCTGGGACATTTTCTCATCCGGATGGCAAATTTCTGGATGGAGCATCTGATTTTTATTAATATTATACTGTCGATTGTCATCGTATTTTTCGAGCGCCGAGATCCGAAGACCGTGTGGACCTGGCTGCTGGTGCTGTATTTTATCCCGATTCTGGGCATCTTCCTGTATTTTATTATCGGTTATGATTTTCATAAGAGACAGATGTTCCGGACAAAGGAGATCGAGGACGCTATGTATTCGGCGGTAAGAGGGCAGGAGGAAAGCATCTTTCGGGACGAGTTCGCGCCCAGCGATCCGCGTCTTCGGAAGTTCTCAGATACAGTACTGATGAATCTGGAGGCGGCGGACGCGGTCTACACAGCGGACAACGATGTGGAGATATACACCGACGGCAAAGAGAAGTTCCGGGCGCTCTATGAAGAGATTGAAAAGGCAGAGAAATTTGTTCATATTCAGTACTATATTATCCGAAATGACGAACTCTGGAAGCCTTTTGAGGAACTGTTGGCGCGAAAGGTAAAAGAAGGCGTAGAAGTCCGCATCCTCTATGACAGCATGGGCTGTCGGAGTATGAAGCACTCGGACTGGAGGCGGATTCGCTCTCTGGGTATTCATGTGGGTGAGTTCTTTCCGGCTATTCTCGGAAGCCTGCAGCTTCGTGTAAACTATCGAAATCATCGGAAAATCGTAGTAATTGATGGAAAAACGGCCTTTGTGGGGGGCTTCAACATCGGACGGGAATATATCGGACTGTCGCCGAAATTCGGATACTGGCGCGACACCCATCTGCGCATCCGTGGAAGCGCAGTGCTGGCTCTGCATATCCGGTTCATTCTGGACTGGAATTACGCGACAAAGCAGAATCTGTTTGCCCGGGACAGCTATTTCACTTACAGGCCAGAGGAAAAGCCGGGCAGCGAAGCCATCCAGATTATTTCCAGCGGACCGGACTCCAAGTGGCAGAATATCCGCAACGTCTACCTGAAAATGATCAGCAAGGCCCGAAAGAGTATCTACATTCAGACTCCTTATTTCATTCCGGATAACGCAGTGCTGGACGCCCTGCGGATCGCGGCCATGTCGGGCGTGGATGTGCGGGTGATGATTCCCTGCAAGCCTGATCATCCCTTTGTGTACTGGGCGACCTACTCCTATATCGGTGATCTGCTGGCAGCCGGGGTCAAATGCTATACGTATGATAACGGCTTTCTGCACGCCAAGGGCATGGTGGTGGACGGCCTGGTCAGCTGCTACGGCACCGCCAATATGGATATCCGAAGCTTCAAGCTGAATTTCGAAGTCAACGCAGTTATTTATAGTATCAGAATCGCACGCCGGATGGAGGAGATTTTTCGGGAAGATCTGAAGGTCTGCACGCAGGTGACAGAATATCTCTACGGAAAGCGTTCTTGCCTGGTGCGGATCAGGGAACAGTTTTCCAGACTGTTTTCGCCGGTTTTATAAGGATTTTAGAAAGGATTAAGAAGCCTTTTCTTGCCCGTGGACAGAAAATATGATATGGTAGGAAAAGCGGTATCCGTGGTCAGATAGACAGAGGGGAGTTTGACTTCGGATTCGGACAAAGAATAAGAGGAGAATATACAATGAGAAAGAAATGGATTGCGGCTGCACTGGTGTGTACCCTGGTACTGACCGGCGGCTGTGGAAAAAGCAAGAACGCAGAAGCAGACAATAGCAGTACAGACAGTACGGCTTCCGGCATTGCGGGACAGTATCCGGACAGTAAGGTTACAAAGCTTGGCAATTATAAGGGCGTGGAGATTGCGAAGGAGAATGTGGAGGTAAGCGACGATGAGGTGCAGTCTGAGATCGATAACCTGCTGGCTTCCTATCCGGAATATCAGAAGCTGGACAAGACCACGGTAGAGGACGGAGACTGGGTCAATATCGATTTCGTGGGTAAGAAGGACGGCGAGGCTTTCGAAGGCGGTTCCTCCAGTGAGGGCGGATATGATCTTCTGATTGGTTCCGGCTCCTTCATCGACGGCTTTGAGGACGGTCTGATTGGTAAAAATGTGGGTGACAGCTTCGAACTTCCGCTGACCTTCCCGGATACTTACACGCCGAACCCGGATCTGGCCGGTCAGGACGTGGTGTTTGATGTGACGATCAATGCCATCGAGGAGCAGGTGGACGCGGAGTGGAACGATGAGTTTGTGCAGAAGAACACTGATTATGAAACCGTGGACGAGTATGTGGCAGCCACGAAGGAGAGCCTGCAGCAGCAGAAGGATTCCGATAAGGCTTATTATGTAATGCAGGCCATTGTGGACGATTCCGAGTTCGACTGCGCGGACAGCGATGTGCAGTCGCTGGTGGATACCCAGAAGCAGCAGTATGAGCAGTACGCGTCCTATTTTGGTATGAGCCTGGAGGATTTTCTGAGCAACAGCGGCATGACCGAAGAGAAGCTGGAGGAGAACGCCAGGTTCCAGATCAGCTGCACCCTGGCCATCGACGCCATCGGTAAGGCTGAGAACATGACCGTATCCGACGAGGAGTACCAGAGCGGCCTGAAGGAACTGGCAAGCCAGTACGGCGCAGAGTCCGGCGAGGCCTTTGAGGAGCAGTACGGCAAAGAGGACGTCGAAAACAGTATTCTGTATGATAAGATCATGGATTATGTGGTAGACCAGGCAGTCGTAAAATAAAGCAGAAAATGTCAGAGAATGTAAGGCGCTTCCGAATGTCGGATGCGTCTTATTTTTATGTTGGAAAATGCAGAAGTTTGTCATAAATAACTTGACAAATGCGCCCATCTGTCATACCTTTACAGAAGAAGATAAATGATAATATTTCTCAATAAGACAAAAGTAAAAGAGGCAGAGTATGACATTAAGAGAATTACCGATCGGGAAGACCGCCACCATCGTTTCAGTAGGCGGAGAGGGAGAGCTGCGGCAGCATTTTCTGGATATGGGGCTGATTCCCCAGGGCGAGGTGACCATGGTGAAGCTGGCGCCCATGGGAGATCCCATGGAGCTTCGGATTCACAGCTATGAGCTGACCCTGCGTCTGGCGGACGCAGAGAAAATCGAGATTAAAAATATCCGTGACGCGAAAGAACAGAAGCCCAGGATAAAGCGTGAGCTGAGCGCGCACCCGGGTCTCGGCGAGGGCGGAAAATACCATTTTAAGGAGACGGAGCATCCGCTTCCGGAGGGGGAAATTCTGACCTTCGCGCTGGCAGGCAATCAGAACTGCGGAAAGACCACCCTGTTCAACCAGCTGACCGGTTCCAATCAGCATGTGGGTAACTTCCCCGGCGTTACCGTAGACCGAAAGGATGGCGCTATCCGCGGAAAAGAACATACCCTGGTGACCGATTTACCGGGTATCTATTCCATGTCTCCCTATTCCAGCGAGGAGATTGTGACCCGAAACTTTGTATTGAATGAGCATCCGAAGGGAATCATCAATATTGTGGACGCCACGAATATTGAGCGGAATCTGTATCTGACCATGCAGCTGATGGAGCTGGATATTCCCATGGTTCTGGCTTTAAATATGATGGATGAGGTCCGGGAAAACGGAGGCTCCATTCTCATCAACCGCATGGAGGAGATGCTGGGTATCCCGGTGGTTCCCATTTCAGCCGCGAAAAATGAGGGTATCGACGAGCTGGTGTCCCATGCCCTGCATGTGGCCAAATATCAGGAGCGGCCGGAGGAAATCGACTACTGTGACGCCAATGAGGACGGCGGCGCGGTACACCGCTGCCTGCACGCCATTATGCATCTGATCGAGGATCACGCAAAGGAAGCACAGATTCCGGTGCGGTTCGCGGCGTCCAAGCTGGCAGAGGGCGACAGGCTGATTCTGGAAGCGCTGCACCTGGATCAGAATGAAAAAGAGATGCTGGAGCATATCGTAACCCAGATGGAGACCGAACGTGGCCTGGATCGGGCGGCGGCCATTGCCCACATGCGTTTTGATTTTATCGAGAGTGTCTGCGATGAGACGGTGGTAAAGCCTCACGAGAGTAAGGAGCATCTGCGCAGCGTCAAAATTGACCGGATTCTGACGGGCAAATATACAGCCATTCCCTGCTTTGTGGGAATTATGGGCCTGGTCTTTTATCTGACCTTCGGTGTCATCGGCGCATTTTTGTCGGAACTGCTGGATCAGGGCATTACTGCGCTTGGAACCGCTGTAGATCACTGGCTGACGGTAGGCGGAGCCAGCGACGTCATCCATTCTCTTGTAAGCGATGGTATCTTTAACGGCGTGGGCAGTGTGTTGAGCTTTCTGCCGATCATTGTCACCCTGTTTTTCTTCCTGTCCCTGCTGGAGGACAGCGGTTATATGGCCCGGGTAGCCTTCGTTATGGACAAGCTGCTGCGTAAAATCGGTCTGTCCGGACGAAGCATCGTGCCTATGCTGGTGGGCTTCGGCTGTACGGTGCCGGGCGTCATGGCCAGCCGTACGCTGCCATCAGAGCGCGACCGGAAAATGACCATTCTGCTGACGCCCTTTATGAGCTGCTCGGCGAAGCTTCCCATCTATGGCTTCTTTGCGGCGGCCTTTTTCCCGGGAAAAGCGGCGCTGGTGATGATTGCCCTGTATTTCGGCGGTATCGTCATGGGAATCCTGATGGCGCTTCTGCTGCGTCGCACTATGTTCAGCGGCGAGGCGGTGCCCTTTGTTATGGAGCTGCCCAACTACCGGCTTCCGGGCGCAAAGAACGTGGGCCATCTTTTATGGGATAAGGCAAAGGATTTTCTGCAGCGCGCCTTTACGGTAATCTTTATGGCGACACTGGTGATCTGGTTCCTGCAGACCTTTGATCTGCACCTAACCCAGGTGACAGATTCCCAGAACAGTATCCTGGCACATGTGGCAGGAGTTATCGCGCCGATCTTTAAGCCCATGGGCTTTGGCG
>CAKROP010000182.1 GCA_934373375.1 uncultured Anaerosacchariphilus sp. | reverse complement strand
GTACGCGGATGTGGACGCCCAGCTTCAGAGCCGGGAAATGTCCCCGGAGAAGTTTGGAAACGGCGTCCGGTATTTTATAAGCGGACTTTCGAAGAAGGTGCTTCTGGCCAACAATCTGGGTGTTATATTTCAGGAAATTACGGCCCTTTCCGGCCTGTCGGTACTGTCAGCCTGGCTTGGTGTGCTGGCCTATACTCTTCAGATTTATTTTGATTTCAGCGGCTATTCCGATATGGCCATCGGCCTGGGGAAGATGCTGGGCTTCGAATTCCGGCCCAATTTCAATTTCCCGTACTGCGCAAAGAGCATCACAGATTTCTGGCGGCGGTGGCATATGTCCTTAAGCTCCTGGTTTCGGGAATACGTGTACATCCCGCTGGGCGGCAACCGGGTAAAGACCGGGCGGCATATTTTCAACCTCCTGGTGGTCTGGATGCTGACCGGCCTCTGGCACGGAGCCAGCTGGAATTTTGTAGTCTGGGGCCTGTATTACGGAATTTTGCTGATTTTCGAAAAATATGTATTAAAAGGAAAAATCGAACAATGGCCGGTGGTAAGACGGGTTTACACGCTGTTCCTGGTGATGACAGGCTGGGTGTTCTTCTTCAGTCCCAGTCTCACAGCGGCGGGACAGTATCTGGCGGCGCTGTTCGGACGGGGCGCAGCCGGCCTGGCGGATACGGCGGGGCTTTATTATCTGACCACAGGACTTGTTCTGTTTATCCTGGCGGCATTGTTTTCCACGCCGCTGCCATTTGGAATCTGGCGGAAGCTGCAGGAAAACAACTGGTGGGACGGTCTGATTTTAGTCGGATATCTGGCGCTGTTTTTGTTGGCAGTGGCATATCTGATTCGGGATACGTATAATCCGTTTTTGTATTTCCGATTCTGAAAACGGGAAAATAGATGGACAGAGGCTTACGATGAGAGACAGAAACAATTTGAATAAAATATTGGGACTTGGCTTCGTGCTGGTGCTGGCCGGCTTTACTGCAGCCAATTTCCTTCATAAGGACGTGAAATTCTCCGACACGGAAAACCGGATGCTGCAGCAAAAGCCTGCCTTCGGCCTGGCGGAACTGGTGGACGGTCGCTTTATGAGCAGCTTTGAAAAGTACCAGACCGATCAGTTCGCCTTCCGGGATCAGTGGATTCGCCTGCAGACGGCGGCGGATCAGTTGCTTGGCAAAAATAAATCCGGGGATGTATATCTGGGAGAAAATCAGCTTTTTGAGGAACCGTCAGAAATCGGAAACGAGGTGTGGAAAAATCTGGACGCCATCAATCGCTTTTGCAGCCAGTATCCGGACGTGCATTCCTATCTGATGCTGGCTCCGGACGCGGCATCTGTACAGAAGGAGCGGCTGCCGGGATACGCGCCGGTGGCGGATCAGGAGCAGCAGCTTCAGGAGCTTCAGCGCTATCAGGAGGAGCAGAAGAGTCCGGTGACAGAGATTCCACTGTACGAGACATTACGGGCGCACAGGGAGGAATATCTCTATTACCGGAGCGACCATCACTGGACCACGCTGGGGGCCTGGTACGCCTATGAAAAGGCGGCGGAGGTGATGAACATTCCGGAAGTGGCGGAAAAGGCGGAGAACATCGGGGAAAAACTGTATCCGGTGACCGCGCGGTTTCAGGGAACCTTGTCCGCAAGGAGTGGTTATCAGGTGTCGGACGATACCATCGAGGTCTACTGGCCGGAGCCGGAGACTGAATTGGTGGTCACCTACGTGCAGGAGCAGACAAAATCAGCTTCCCTGTATGCGTCAGAGAAGCTGAGTACCAAAGACAAATATGGCATGTTTTTAAACGGCAACCATCCGCTGACCGAGATCCGAACCATGGCCTCCACGGGCCGGAAGCTGCTTCTTGTGAAGGATTCCTACGCCAACTGCTTCGTGCCTTATCTGACCGGCGATTTCGAAGAGATTGTGCTGGTGGATCCCAGGTATTATTACGACAATCTGGGAAAGCTGATGGAGCAGTATGGGTTCACGGATGTGCTGTTTCTATATAATTTAAATACGTTTTTGGAAGACGACGTGTTACATTATGTATTGGAATGATAGCCGGCAAAATAAGTCGTTTCCCTGGATATAACTATTTATAAGAGTTGAAACGCCAGCTCCTGTTTTAAAAAGAACTTCTGTACCATCTGATCCCAGGCGTGCTCCAGAGACTTATCCATGGTAAACAGGTTCAGCGAGACGGCGGTGGTGCAGATGACCTTACCGTCCTCATAACGGATATTTAAAGCCAGGCCGTTCACATCCCCCGTGGAAAATGGGGAGGCGGTCTGGTTTAACAATTTCTCCGTATTTTCCGGCGAGAGCTGAAAGGTAAAGCGAAAGCCCAGGGGCGTGTGCTTTCCTTTAATTAGCTCCAGGCAGAAGGGCCGGAGTTCCTGCCAGCGCGCGAAGCGGCGGCTTTCAAGGCCCATGGCTTCCTGTTCTTCTTTTGTATAATAATCCGGATGCAGATGCCCGTCGAAATGGAAGGTACTGTAGGTGATGACACTGCCCTCCACCACATGGAACGCATCGAAGGTCTGAGAAAGTAAAAGCTTATTCATGAACGCTTTTACGTCTTCCATCTGAAAAGAAATCATAGAAACCTCCTGTGAAAATAGAATAAAGTCTGTTTTTAGTATACACAGAACGAACCGTAAATTCAATGAAAACAGAGCCTGGAGCTGCAAATATTGCTCTGCGGGATCTATGGGCTTTCAGATAGATGGTTCACAGAAAGTGAAATTTCATGTATACTGTGAGATAGAAAAAACGCGAAATACAAAGGAGGAAGATCTCTATGAATAAAATCGATCACGCCGAAAAACTCCTGCAGCTCACCGAGGAGGGTACCTCGCCCTTCCATGTGACCGCCAGTGTGGAGCGGCAGCTTCAGGAGTCAGGTTTTAAAAAGGTACAGCTAGGAAAAAACTGGAAACTGGAAAAGGGCGGCCGTTATTATATGGCGCATCACGGAACCAGCCTTGTGGCATTTACCATAGGAAAGAACTACCGGACCGGCGATGCCTTCCGGATCGCGGCGGCGCACACGGATTTTCCGGGACTGCGGATCAAGCCGGCTCCTGAGGTGAAGAAGGCAGGCTACCGACAGCTGAATGTGGAAGTTTACGGCGGAGCCATTTTAAATACCTGGCTGGATCGCCCCCTGTCCGCTTCCGGCCGGGTGGCCCTTCGAAGCGACGACGTCTTTCATCCGCAAATGCGTCTGGTGGATTTCAAAAAGCCCTTTCTGACCATCCCGAATCTGGCTATCCATATGAACCGGGAGGTTAATAAGGGTGTGGAGCTGAACCGTCAGAAGGACATGCTTCCGGTCTTCGGCATGGAGGCTTCCGAAGAATTTATGACCCGTCTGGCAGATCAGCTTCAGGTGAAGGAGGAAGACATTCTGGAGTATGAGCTGGGGCTGTATAACACGGATACCGGCGATTATCTGGGGCTTTCTGAGGAATTCATTTCCTCACCTCGTCTGGACAATCTGACCAGCGTGCAGGCCATTACCACGGCACTTCTGGAAGGCGGAAGGGATCGGGGGATCAATGTGGCAGCATATTTTGACCATGAGGAAATCGGCAGCCGCACAAAGCAGGGCGCAGGCTCGACCCTTTTAAGCGCCGTGCTGGAGCGGATTCTTCTGTCCCTGGACGGTAATCGGGATCAGTTCCTGGAGGCTTACGGCGACAGCATGCTGCTTTCCGTGGATGTGGCCCATGCGATTCATCCCAATTACACCGAGAAGCACGATCCCACCAATCAAGACGTGCTGGGAAAGGGCGTCTGCATCAAGGAGGCCTGCAGCCAGTCCTACGCTACCGACAGTGAGGCCGTGGCCATCGTGCAGCAAATCTGCGAGAGTGAGGAGATTCCCTGTCAGAAGTTCGTGAACCGCTCCGACAGTGCAGGCGGAAGCACATTGGGGTCCATCGCGTCCTCCATTTTACCCATTCGTACGGTAGATATCGGCGTTCCGCTTCTTGCCATGCATTCCAGCCGGGAGCTGATGGGAACTGCCGACCAGGAAAGCCTGGTGCGCCTGGTGCAGGCATTTTACAGTTTATCATAAAAGGTATTGAAAAGCTCATAGCGTTGTGCTAATATGTAATGTAGTATTTAAAACTACATAAAATAATTTGAAGAACACGAGATTTTGTATGGAAACCGTGAAGATGTTGAGCGGTTGAAAATAGAGACAGTGGAGGAATGGGAACGTTATGAGTTATAAGATTGTCATGGACAGCTGCGGGGAGTTGCCGGAAAGCTATAAGAAGGACGGGCATTTTGAACGTGTGCCGCTGACCCTGGATATTGACGGACATCTGGTTGTGGACGATGAGACCTTTGATCAGGCAGACTTTCTGAAAAGAGTGGCTGCCAGTCCCAATTGTCCCAAGTCCTCCTGTCCGTCTCCGCACCGGTACATGGAAGCCTATACCTGCGACGCGGATCACGTATACGCGGTGACGCTTTCCGCAGAGCTGAGCGGCTCCTATAACAGCGCAGAGTTGGGTAAGAAGCTGTACGAAGAGGAATACGGGGAAAAGAAAATCCATATTTTTAATTCCCGCTCTGCCTCCATCGGAGAGACACTGATTGCTTTGAAAATTGAAGCCTGTGAGAAGGCAGGCATGAGCTTTGAGGACGTGATTGCCACCGTAGACGCGTATATTGCGGATCAGCATACGTATTTTGTACTGGAATCTCTGGAAGCGCTCCGGAAGAACGGCCGCCTGAGTAATCTGAAGGCCTTTGTGGCAAATGCCCTGAATATCAAGCCGGTCATGGGAGCTACCCCCCAGGGAACCATCTGCCAGAAGGATCAGGCCAGGGGCGTGAACCGGGCGTTGAAGCGTATGGCTGATTACGTGGCAGAGGAGATAAAGAATCCGGCAGAGAAGATTGTGGCGATTTCCCATTGCAATTGTCCCGAGCGGGCGCAGTT
>CAKROP010000181.1 GCA_934373375.1 uncultured Anaerosacchariphilus sp. | reverse complement strand
GATCAACGGACTGCTGAACCGGAAGTCTCTGGCCAGGACCTCGGCCCAGCCGGGTAAGACCCAGACTATCAACTTTTATAACGTGAATCAGGCCATGTATCTGGTGGATCTGCCGGGTTACGGCTACGCTAAGGTGACCCAGGAAATCCGGGAAAAATGGGGAAAGCTCATCGAGCGCTACCTGCATGGCTCGAAGCAGCTGAAGGCGGTATTTCTGCTGATTGATATCCGTCATGAGCCGTCGGAAAATGATAAGCGTATGTATGAGTGGATTGTCTGGAACGGGTACGATCCGATTATCATCGCCACCAAGCTGGATAAGATCAAGAGAAGCCAGATTCAGAAGCAGTTAAAGCTGATTCGTACCGGGCTGAACGTGAAACCGGGCACCCAGATTCTTCCGTTTTCTGCGGAGACCAGGCAGGGGCGTGATGAGATCTGGGCGCTGATTGATACGTTGATTGCGCCGGAGACAGAGGCCCCAGAGCAGCCGGAGGTATAATGAAGCAGATAAAGAATTCGACGCAATCCGCCGGATTCCCTGAAAAGAGGTTAAATATATGGACAGAAGGTACTTGAGAAATGTAGTAAACATCGTACTGTTTCTTATGGGGGTGGTGCTGGTCTGTCTTCTGGTTCCACGGTTTCTGATCTTTTTCATGCCCTTTGTGGTGGGCTGGATTATCGCGTTGATCGCGAATCCCCTGGTACGGTTCATGGAAAAACGTCTGAAAATCGTGCGGAAACACAGTTCCATGGTGATTATCATCGGAACCATTGCGTTGATTGTACTGGGCGGCTACGGTCTGATTGCCTGGCTGGCCCGCGAGATCTACGGCTTTATCGGAATCCTGCCGGATCTCTATGAATCACTGCTGGGCGATCTGCAGATTACCGGCGCCAACCTGGCCGGATTGTCTGAGAAGATACCGCCGGAGCTGGTGGAGAAGCTGGCGACGATCATCAACAGTCTGACCGAGTCCCTGGGAAATGTGATCAGTACCATCGGTGTGCCGACAGTGACCGCTGCAGGTAATATCGCAAAAAATATCCCCAACATTCTGGTAAATGTAATCTTTACGATCCTGTCCGCCTATTTCTTTATCGCAGAGCGGGACAAAATCATCCAGTGGGGGCGGGAGCATACGCCGGAGGAGCTGCGCTCCAAATGGCACTTTATCGCAGGCAGATTCCGCAGCGCGGTAGGCGGTTATTTCAAAGCTCAGTTTAAAATCATGGGCGTGGTGGCTGTGATTCTGCTGGTGGGATTCTTTGTACTGCATATCAAATATGCGATTCTCTGGGCCATTCTGGTTGCATTACTGGATTTTCTTCCATTTTTTGGAACCGGAACCGTATTGATTCCATGGGCGGTCTTAAAGGTCTTAAGCGGCAATTATAAGTTTGCGGTGGGGCTTATCATCATTTATCTGGTAAGCCAGCTGGTGCGTCAGCTGATACAGCCGAAGATTGTGGGCGACACCATTGGACTGAATCCGCTGTCCACCATGGTATTTATGTACATCGGCTATAAAGTCGGCGGAATTATCGCGATGATTATCGCAGTTCCCATCGGACTGATTGTGATCAATCTCTACGAGGCGGGAGCCTTTGATGATATTATCAAAGATGTGAAAGAACTGGCCGAAGGTCTGAACGAATACAGAAAAGGAGAGTAGGCGAAAGCCTGCTCTCCTTATTTTCAGGGGTTACAGAAGGTTTTGCATCAGATACGCGTACATCTGCTGGCTTTTGGTGCTCCAGTGGGCGCAGATGGATTCGGCCTGTTCCTTTGTTGGCACAGTGAGGGTCAGATCGATGATGGCAGAGCCTTTTTCCAGAACCCGGCAGCGGGCGGCATATTCACCATTTCCGGTGGGGTAATAATCAGCCGGAACAGAGAGCTCATTGCGCAGCTCATAATTGTGTTCCTTCAGATAATCCGCAATCTCTTCCTGAATCTGGGAAGAGATTTTTTTACCAAAAAATTCCAACGTTTTGCGTCCCTCATCGGTGATGGAATAGAGGGAAGTATTGCGGACGGTCTTCATATGGATAAAATTCGCTTCCACCAGCTCGGACAGGGCAGTCTGCACGGTGAAATAATCAGTATATTCCTTGTCCAGCATAAATTCGGAAAGCTGTCCGTTACTCATGGGGAAGCTTACCTTGTCCAGAATATGGAGAAGAATCAATTTGTATAAAGTCAAAGTGTCTGACATGGCAGTCCGCCGTCCTTTCTTTTGAGATGTCAGGGGGTATAAAGCCGTCCCTGATAAGTATCCCGGTTTTTGAGTTCCCTGTGAATCGTATTCAGCACCTGCCGCTTGGCCTGACTCCAGAGGGGCGCGATAAGCAAATCCTTCGGTCCGTCGCCGGTCAGACGGTGAATCACCAGATCCGGGCGGGAGATCTCCAGGCAGCGGATGACCAGATCCACATATTCATCCAGGGTCAGTACGTGAAAGCCGGTATCCTGATAATAAGCGGCCAGATCCGTGTCCTTTAGAATGTGAAGAAGCTGCAGTTTAATTCCGTCCGCGCCGGATGCATTGATATGGCGCACCGTATCCAGAATCATGTCCGGTGTCTCGCTGGGCAGTCCCAGGATGGCGTGTACAACGGTTTCGACGCCGATGGCCTTCAGCTGATCCATGGCTTCGTCAAAGACAGGAAGGGGGTAACCGCGCCGGATAAGGGCTGCGGTCTCCTCGTGGACAGTCTGCAGTCCAAGCTCCACCCAGACCGGTTTTATCTGATTCAGCTCATAGAGCAGCTCCAGCACGTCCGGCCCCAGACAGTCCGGGCGGGTGGCGACAGAGAGTACAGCCACATCCGGGTGGGTGATGGCCTCTGTGAAAATCATCCGCAGATGCTCTATGGGAGCGTAGGTGTTTGTGTAAGCCTGAAAATAGGCAATGTACCGCTGTACAGGGCGTTTCCCGGCCAGGCGCTTTTTCGCGTCCTCGATCTGCTCCGTTATCGAAAGGGCAGGGCTGGAAGCAAAATCCCCGGAACCACCGGCGCTGCAGAAGATGCAGCCTCTGGTTCCCAGGGTCCCGTCCCGGTTGGGACAGGTACAGCCGCCGTTCAGGGACAGCTTATAGATTTTCTCTCCAAAGCGCTCCTGAAGGGCATTGTTCAGGGAACGGAAGCGGTTCTGCGGCATGAAAAAGTCTCCTTACAATAGTAGTTAAGTAATAGTATAACTTTTTCTCCCGCAGCCTGTCAAGGAAGCCGGGCGAGATAGTCGGCAAAGGCGGCAATGCATTCGCGGGGATAGGGCTGTGCATTTTTCCAGAGCGGATAGACGCCGAGGATCCGGAACACTTCAAAATTCTGGTGACGGAAAATCACGTCTCTGGCCGTGCGGATATCCCGCTCGACGCTGGGGCAGCTGACATGATATTTTGCCGCCACAGGGAGGTAAATATCACGACGGAGATTTTGAAGCCGCGTCAGATCCTCTGAAGCCAGAAGAACTGCGTCAGCGAAATAAGCGTATCCAAGATACTGCGCGCGGAGGCCTGCCAGCTGAAGCAGAGAGTATAATGCAGATTGTTTCACGAAAATTCCTCCTTTGTAAGAGTAAATGTAACGATTCAGCTACGGAACAGTTACGGGTAAATATTAAAAAATACGATTGAAAAAGGGAAAAACAGACAAAAAATCAGGAATTGCTATTTGGAAAGAGATGTTATATAATAAATTATCTATGTGAAAAAAAGGACAGAAAGTAAAAATAGAAACAGGAGGAAGAAACAGCTATGAACGAGTATCAGGAGACTTACGAAAAAGAAATCAGCCTGATGGACCTTATGTTTTACTGCCTGAAAAAATGGCGATGGATCGTGGCTTCCATGCTGATTCTGGCAGTGCTGGCCGGTGGGTATAAGTACCAGGCTACCGTGAAAGGGAACGCACTGAAGAAAGAAGCAGAGGCGCTGGGAGATGATAAAAAGGAAGAAAGCCAGGAAAAAGGCGTCATTACCAATCCCAATGTGGAATATGGCCAGTTGGCTGTGGACAATACGCAGCAGACGCTGGAAACCATGAAGGAATACATTGACAGCTCTGTTGTGATGGGGCTGGACGCTTATCATCTGAATACGGGAATTTTAAGCTACTATATCAATACCGATGGAATGAGCGAGTCCGAGCGCGTGAATCTGCTGGCGGTCTATAAGACCTTCACAGAGGATGGAAGGCTGGCTGACGCGCTGCTTCAGGCAGACGACAGTATTGAAAAATCAGAGCTGCAGTATCTGATCAGTTTTAACGTGGAGTCGTCCAATACGATGCAGACTGCTTCCGATAAGACGTCTGTAGTATATGTGACAGGCGACACGCAGAATGAGTCGGCAATTTTCCGGGTTCAGATTGGGGCAGACACAGCGGAAAGATGTAAGGTCTATACAGAAGCTGCGGAAGCGGCGTTCCGCGCATATGCCCGGGAGGTGCAGGGAAAGATGGGAGCCCATTCTCTGGAGCTGCTCTCTTCTTCCCAGACGGAATGTGTAAATCAGAGCGTGCAGGATTATCAGACCGGTATTCTGAATACATACAGCACGCTGTATTCGCAGTTTAAGTCTATGCAGACCGATTTGAAAAATGTGAAAAATGACGAGGGCGAAACCATTGTGGTAGGCGAAGAAGTAGTCTATGACAATCCGGTCAGCGGAGCAGTCAAGTACGCTGTCGTGGGTCTGGTACTGGGAGCGTTCCTGGCAGCCTTTGTCCTGGTAGTTCTGTATCTGATGAGCGGAAAGCTGGAAGGAATTGACGATTTCCGGGAAGAATTTGATATGCCGCTTCTGGGTCAGGTTACCAAAAAGAATGGCAAAAAGCGTCTGTTCAGCTTTATCGACAGCTGGCTGGTACATTTACAGGAGGGCGCGTATGCGGATATTACCTACGAGGAGCAGGTAAAGATTGCGGCGTCCAATCTGAAGGCGGCAGCCCGAGATACAGGTGTGAAGAAAATCATGCTTGCGGGAACTATTGCGAAGGAAGAAGCGGAAGCCTTTCGGACAGAGCTTGTCCGGGAG
>CAKROP010000180.1 GCA_934373375.1 uncultured Anaerosacchariphilus sp. | reverse complement strand
CATCGGCACCATTAACCTGCTGTGGATGCCAGAGTACACTACGTTTAAGAACTTCAAGCCGGGCTCGCCCATGTAGAAGCGCAGACTTAAAATATAGGAAAAATGGACTGCAATTCCGTACAGAGCGGACACATATGAGAATAAAAACAAAAATATTTCGGAAATATAATTTGTAATAGAAATAATTTCGAATTAAGCAACGAAAACACTGCGGAAACAGAAAAAGATGCTTGAAGGCATCGCAGATCCTATGGTAAGATATAGAAAATCGCGTAGGAAGTAAAACAGTGGAATGTCAACGGAGACAGCCGGATACAGGCTGTCTCCGTTTTTTATGTAACGAAAAATTCCTGTTATATAAAAAGGCCTTCCGGGCAGGAGTCTTTCCTGTGTGTGGAACTTCGGAAAATCGGGGCGCGTGAGGAGGAAGAGTCTATGATTGAAATGATTACCAATGTAAATAGTGCAGTCAATAATGTGGTATGGGGCTGGCCCGCACTGATTCTGCTGGGCTTTACGGGAGTGCTGATGACCGGTATGACCGGATTTTTCCAGCTGTCCCATCTGGGACACTGGCTGAAGAATACCATTGGATCGATTTTCAGTGATCGGAATATCACAAAACACACGGAAGATCGGAGTATCTCCCAGTTCCAGTCCCTGTGTACAGCACTGGCGGCTACGGTCGGTACCGGCAATATCGTCGGTGTGGCAGGAGCCATCGCGGTCGGCGGACCGGGCGCGGTATTCTGGATGTGGCTCATCGCGTTCTTTGGCATGATGACCAACTACTCCGAGAATGTCCTGGGTATCCTGTATCGGAGGAAAAACAGCAAGGATGAATGGGCCGGCGGCGCCATGTATTATCTGAAGGACGGTCTGGGAGCAAGGAAGGGCTGTAAGAAACTGGGCGCAGGTCTGGCGGTTCTGTTCTCCTGCTTTTGCCTGCTGGCTTCTTTCGGTATCGGTAACATGAGCCAGGTCAACTCCATGGTCAGCAATGTGTATACAGCCTTCGGCATCCCAAAGCTGGCAACCGGCATCTTCCTTTTCGTGGCGGTATCCCTGGTGGTAATCGGTGGACTGAAGCGAATCGCGGCAATTACCGAGAAAGTGGTTCCCTTTATGGTGCTGCTGTATCTGCTGGGTACGATGGTGATCATTGGCATGAATATTTCCACAATTCCGGCGGTGTTTGTATCGATCTTTAAGGGCGCATTTGCCATGAAATCCGTGGGCGGCGGCATCGTCGGCTCCGGTATCGCCCTGGCCATGAAAATGGGTATGAAGCGAGGCGTATTTTCCAACGAGGCCGGTCTTGGTTCTTCGGTTATGGTACATTCCAGCTCCAATGTAAAGGAGCCGGTGCGCCAGGGTATGTGGGGCATCTTTGAGGTGTTCGCGGATACGATTATTGTATGTACGCTGACGGCGCTGACGATTCTTAGCTCCGGTGCGCTGGATCTGACCACAGGCCAGCTGACCGGCGAGGCCGCGGACATCGAGTCCAGCGCCCTGGTGAGCTACGCCTTCGGCAATCATTTCGGTTTTCTGGGTTCCGCTTTTGTGGCTGTTGCGATTCTGCTGTTTGCCTACTCCACAGTGCTTGGCTGGAGCCATTACGGTGCGACCGCCTGTGAGTATCTGTTCGGTACCGGCGCCACGAAGATTTACCGGATGGTCTTTGCAGTCGTTGTGCTGGCGGGCTCTGTGATGAAGGCACAGCTGGCGTGGGATATCTCCGATACCTTCAACGGCCTGATGATGCTTCCGAACCTGATAGGCGTTATCACCCTGTCGCCGGTGGTTATGCGCTGTACGAAGAATTATGTGGCGCGGAATCTGCATGGCGAGGATGTGGAGCCTATGCTCTCCATGTTCCCGGAGATTCAGAAAATGCAGGAGGAGGCTTTGAAGGAGGAACTGCGTGAGGACGCGGACGCTGCGGCGAAGGCCTATGGAGAAGCATCAGATTCTGTCGTAAAGGGCTAAAAAAATTCCAAAATATGGTTGAAATTTCTTCTGAACCTGTTATACTGTTGAATATGGAAAAATATTACATTTCCATAAAACGAAAACCGGCAAAGCGACAGGGGAGGAAGAGCCATGAGCGAGACACGCTATATGATTTCCGACGCTTCCAGGCTGGTGGACGTGGAAGCGCATGTGCTGCGATATTGGGAAGAGGAACTGGGGCTTCCCATCGGGCGCAATGAGATGGGCCACCGTTACTATACGGAGGAAGATATCCGGTTATTCCGGCATATTAAAGGACTGAAGGATGGCGGGGTGCAGCTGAAGGCGGTTAAGCAGTTGCTTCCGGAGTTGGAAAAAGGAGACGTGAAGCTGGAGGGTCTGCTGACCCGGGCCGGCGGGATTCCGGTATCCGCAGACGGCGATACGGCCAGAGAAGAGAGGATGCAGCAGTTCCAGTGCATTATGAGCCGTCTGATTGCGGAAGCGCTGGAGGATCACACCGAAAAGATGGGCTGTGAAATCAGCACCCAGGTCAGCGGCCAGGTGATTAAGGAGATGGATTATCTGCTCCGCATGAAGGAGGAGCGTGAGGACGAGCGCTTCCGCCGCCTGGATGAAACCATCCGTAATTCCCAGAAAAGCCGCAAGGAAAAGGCGGCTATTGCAAAAGAAGAAAAGCGAAAATGGAATTTTTTCGGACAGAAAAAGGGACAGGCCGTGTAGGTCTGTCCCCTTCGTTTCTGCTCTTCGTCAGATTACTCTGCGCTGATAGCACCGTGCGGGCACTCTGCCTCGCAAGTACCGCAATCCAGACATGCGTCTGCATCGATTACGTACTTTCCGTCTCCCTCGCTGATAGCCTCAGCCGGACAGACAGCTGCACATGCGCCACAATCCTGACAGTCGTCACCAATTACATAAGCCATGATGTAAATCCTCCTTTTATTATCCCGCAGGACGGAAACTACGTCCGCAGGTGATATATGTTGTTAGTATCGCCAAAAGGCGATAGCCTCGTACAGGTGTATTTTATAATAAATGTGTAGAATATACAAGTGAAAAATCTATAAACTTGGCATTGTATCGAAAATTACACAAAAAAATCCTTGCAAAATACTCGGAATTCGATTATAATAGTACCGCTATACATGAATAATACCGTCGCATGGCGGTAACGATACTGATTATCATAAGGAGGAAATTCAAATGGCACAGGTAAATAAAGATATGCTGATCGCTGACGTACTGAAGACAGACGAGAATATGGCAGGTATCCTGATGCGCGAGGGTATGCACTGCGTAGGATGTCCGGCACACCAGATGGAGTCTCTGGGCGAGGCTGCTATGGTTCACGGCATTGACCCGGATACACTGGTAGCAAGACTGAACGCGTTCCTGGAAGCAAGCCAGGCGTAAAATGCGGCAGAGCTGCGGGAGCAGCGGAATATATGAGAGACAGAAGACACTGTAGCAATGTTACAGTGTCTTTTTTATCCACTTTACAAATTTTTAAGAAAATCAGACCTTCGTTTTTCTTGACGGAACAACCCTGCCCGGCATATAATAGACCCAGCTTCCGACCGACCAGTCGGTCGGAATTTCGGGAAGAGGAGGTAAACCATGAAAAATAAGAGCGTACTGGCGCTGGGTCTGGTGCTGACCATGAGTGTATCCATGGTGGGATGCGGCAGCAGCAAGAAGACCGAAACAGAGAAGGTAAATGTGGAAGTACAGACGCCCCGGAGCGGGGAAGTTACTTTGGATACTGATTATATCGGAAGCGTCTCCCCGGAGCAGCAGGTCTATGTGGTGCCGCTGGTATCCGGAACCGTGACCCAGGTGAATTATTCCGTGGGTGATACGGTAAAGGAAGGCGATGTGCTGTTCAAGATCGATGACGAGGCGGCACAGCTTCAGATGGACAACGCTAAGGCGACCTACAGCCAGGCCCAGGCCGGCGTCAACGTGGCGACAGGTGGTTCCAGGCATCTGCAGAATTATCAGACCGAGCAGGGCATCGATACCATGGAGGATAACCTGGATAAGGTGCGGGACAGCATCAAGGATATGGAGAGCCAGATCAGTGAGTTGGGTGATAAGGAAACACAGCTCAGTCAGGCGGTGACCGGAGCCAAGGCAAATGCAGATGCAAAAAATCAGGCATTGGCGCAGGAGCAGGTAAAGCTGGATAATTTGAAAGCAGAGTTGGAAAAGCTTCAAAATCCGGGAAATGATGAGAGTGGCAATCCCATTTCCCCGGATACGGTGGCTATTTCCGCGAAGCAGGCAGAGATTCAGACCCAGGAGACGGTTGTTGCTAACGCAAAGCTGGAGCTGACCCAGGCCAATGGCGTTCTTTCAGACGCCCAGTCCGGCCTCTCACAGGTCCAGTCCGGTAAATCCCAGCTGGAAAGCGCCCTGGAGAGCACCAAGAGCCAGAAAGAGACTCTGAAAGACAATCTGAAAACGACAGAGAAAACATATGAGATCACCAAAAATGAGGTCTATCCCCAGACCGACGCCACCTATTCCGCACAGCTGGCCCAGGCCAATGTAGCCCTGGAGTCGGCCCAGTATCAGTTGGATATGTACACCATCAAGGCGCCCATTTCCGGTCAGATCGAATCCATTTCTGTGGAGAAGGACGCCATGGCCTCTGCCGGAAACCCGGCTTACGTCATTTCCAATAAGGATTCCATGACGGTCACCTTCCATGTGGCGGAGAAGGCCAAGGATGAGCTGAAGGTGGGCGACGCTGTCGAGGTAGAGCGTGGCGGCGAGACCTTTGCCGGAACCATCACCGAGGTGGGAACCATGGCAGGAGCCCAGACCCGTCTTTTCCAGGTAAAGGCCACCGTCATCGGCGCGGGTGACAAGCTGCCCAGCGGCGTATCCGTGAAGGTACACGCCACCACCCAGCGGGAGCAGAGCGGCCTGGTCATTCCCTATGACGCAGTCTATTTCTCCGCAGGCGACGCTTATGTGTACTGCGTGGAGGACGGCAAGCTGGTGAAGACCCCGATTACCGTAGGCTTGATGAATGATAACGAAGTGTCCGTAGAGGACGGACTGAACGCGGAAAGCCAGGTCGTAACTACTTGGTCCTCCAAGCTGCGCGACGGAGCAGA
>CAKROP010000179.1 GCA_934373375.1 uncultured Anaerosacchariphilus sp. | reverse complement strand
GAACAGTAACATTTGCTAATCGTATCTATTTCTTGCTTCTGACGGAAATATCCAGTATAATAGGCAGTGGTGAATGGATTTTAAAATCCATTTGCCACTGCTATTTTCATGTCTGTAAAAGGATGTGGACGGGAGGAAAATTATGGAAGAAATTCGTCTGAATAAATATTTAAGCGAAGCCGGTGTATGCTCAAGGCGCGAAGCGGACAGACTGATCGAAGCGGGCAAGGTGCTGATAGACGGTGTCCCGGCTAAGATGGGCCAGCGGGTCCAGCCCGGCCAGAAGGTCCAGGTGGGCGATACGATCCTGGGCGGGGAGAAAGAGGAGCAGATTCTGCTGGCGGTGTACAAGCCCCCCGGCGTCATCTGCACCACGGACAAGCGGGAGAAGCGTAACATCGTAGATTATGTGGGCTATCCCACCCGGATTTACCCCATCGGACGTCTGGACAAGGATTCGGAAGGGCTGATTCTCATGACCAACGATGGCAGCCTGGTGAACCGGATGATGCGATCCACGAATCATCACGAGAAAGAATATCTGGTGCGGGTCAATAAGCCCGTGACTGACGCCTTTTTACAGAAGATGGCGTCCGGCGTGCGGATTCGGAAGGTGGAAAAGGGTGAGGTGCTCCTGGATGCCATGACCCGTCCGTGCGAAGTGGAAAAACTTGGAAAATGCAGCTTCCGCATCGTGCTGACGCAAGGGCTGAATCGTCAGATTCGGCGCATGTGTGAGACTCTTGGCTATCATGTGGAGCATCTGAAGCGTATCCGCGTGCTGAATATCGAGCTGAAGGGCATGAAGCCCGGCACTTGGCGGAAGATTAGTGAGCGGGAAATGGCGGAGCTCCAGGAGCTTCTGAAGGACTCTAAAAATTAGGAAGACAGAACATGAACAATAATATAGAAAAAAAGAAGCGTCAGAAGGAACTGACGGAAAAACTGAACTCTGCGAGCCGGGCCTATTACCAGGAAGCCCGGGAGATCCTGAGTAATTATGAGTACGATGCGCTCTATGATGAACTGGCGGCGCTGGAGAAAGAGACCGGCACGGTGCTGGCCGGAAGTCCCACGGCCCATGTGGGCTACGAGGTGTTAAGCGAGCTTCCCAAAGAGCGGCATGAGAGCCCGATGCTGTCCCTGGATAAGACCAAGGATCGGGACGCGCTTGCAGCCTGGATCGGCGAACACCGCACCCTGCTTTCCTGGAAGCTGGACGGTCTGACCATCGTGCTGACCTATCGGAACGGCGGGCTTTTCAAGGCTGTCACCCGTGGAAACGGCGAGGTGGGAGAGGTCATCACCAACAATGCGAGGGTCTTCAAAAATGTGCCCTTACGGATTCCGTTTCAGGGTGAGCTGGTGCTCCGCGGCGAGGCGGTCATCGGCTATCACGAGTTTGAACGCATCAACGAGGAGATTCCCGAGGCGGACGCCAAGTATAAGAACCCCCGGAACCTGTGCAGCGGCTCCGTGCGTCAGTTAAATAATGAGATCACTGCGAAGCGGAACGTCCATTTCTTTGCCTTTGCGCTGGTGCGGGCCGAGGGCATAGATTTTGAGAATTCCAGGGAGAAGCAGTTCCTGTGGCTGAAGGAACAGGGCTTCGATGTGGTAGAATATAAGGTGGTAACCGGTGCGACCCTGTCGGAAAACATGGATTGGTTTGCGGAGCACATCGAGAAGAACGAATATCCGTCTGACGGCCTGGTGGCTCTCTACGATGACATTGCCTATGGCGAATCCTTAGGCAGAACCGCCAAGTTCCCCCGTAATTCCATGGCCTTCAAATGGGCTGACGAAATCCGGGAGACCACACTGAAAGAAATCGAGTGGAGCCCGTCCAGAACCGGCCTCATCAACCCGGTGGCCATCTTTGAGCCGGTGGAGCTGGAGGGTACCACCGTGAGCCGGGCCAGTGTCCACAACATCAGCATTATGCGGGGACTGGAGCTGGGCGTGGGTGATACGATAGAAGTATACAAAGCCAATATGATCATCCCGCAGATTGCGGAAAATAAGACCCGGAGCGGCGTCCGGAATATCCCGGAGGTCTGTCCGGTGTGCGGCGGTGTCACGGAGATTCGGAAAACGAACGACGTGGAATCCCTCTATTGCACGAACCCGGAATGCCAGGCGAAGAAAATCAAGTCCTTTACCTTATTTGTGAGCCGTGACGCCCTGAATATCGAGGGACTGTCCGAGGCCTCATTGGAGAAATTTATCGGTCGGGGCTTTATTCACGAGTTCGCGGACATCTTTAAGCTGAGCGCCCATAAAGCGGAGATTGTGGAGATGGAGGGTTTCGGGGAAAAGTCCTACGAAAATCTGATGACTGGCATTGAGCGGGCCAGAACGACCACCCTTGCCAGAGTTATTTACAGTCTGGGCATCCCGAATATCGGACTGTCCGGCGCAAAACTTATATCCAGACAGTTTGAGGACGAGGTGGAGCAGGTGCTGGCGGCGGACGAGGAAGCACTGGCGGCTATTGACGGCATCGGCGCAGTCATTGCCGGAAGCTTCGTAGAGTACTTCCGGGACGCGGAAAAAAGGGAGCGTTTCGAGCGCCTGCTTTCCCGGCTGACCCTTGTAAAGGAGGAGGTATCCGGGGAGCAGGATTTGAAGGGTAAGGTCTTTGTGGTAACCGGAAGTCTGACACATTTTGCCAACCGGAATGAGCTGAAGGATCAGATCGAGAAGCGGGGCGGCAAGGTGACCGGAAGCGTCACCGGCAAGACGGATTATCTGATCAATAACGACACGACTTCTTCCTCATCCAAGAATAAGAAAGCAAAGGAGCTTGGCATCCCGATTATTTCCGAGGAGGATTTTCTGAAGCTATGAGTGATAAAAAGATCGTATTTTTTGATATAGACGGAACCCTTTATGAATTTGAAAAGGGAATTCCGGACAGCGCGGTGGAGGGAATGAAGCGCCTGAAGGAGAACGGACATATCATAATCCTGTGTACGGGCAGACCCGTATCCTCGCTGTTTCCAGAGATACTCTGTCTGCCCCATGACGGCGTCATAAGCGGCGCGGGAACCCGGGTGGAATTCGGGGATAAGGTGCTGCGCAATGAGTTACTGCCCAACGAGCTGCTGATGCAGACTGTACCGAGAATGGAAAAAAACGGGTGTACAGTAGTACTGGAGGGACCGGAATATTTAAGCTGCCGGATGGACGGCGACGCCTTCGATTATTTTCGGATTTTACTGCGGCTGAGAGACGATTATCCGGAGCGTCTGAAGGAGATGGATCTGATGACGGACCGGACCTGCAAGATTACTGTGGCTATCAAAGACATGGAGGCCTTTGAACGAATGATTCCGGAGCTTTCACGGGCTTTTGAACTGGCCCGCTATGAGGACGAACCCTATACGGAAATGATGCCGAAGAATATCTCCAAGGCCGACGGTATCCGGATTCTTCTGGAGGAGCTGGAGATTCCGTTAAAGAACACCTATGCGTTCGGCGATGGCCCCAACGATGTGGAGATGCTCCAGTATGTGGAGTATGGTACAGCCATGGGCAATGCGGAAACGCAGGTACTGGAAACGGCGAAATATCGAACAGAAGGCATGTGGGAAGACGGTATTTATCATGCGCTGCAAAGATATGGCCTGATTTAGCAAAACAGGTTTTATCGCATAAGGAGGAGAAGGTTATGGACAAGAAGTTGTATGAGCTTATGAACTGGCCGCGGATTGAGGCCCTGGTGTATTCAGAGGAGGACGAGCCGCAGGAGATCCTGGGACCTCACAAAGTCAAGGGGGGGACTTTGATACAGGCTTTTCTGCCCACAGCAGTTCAGATGGAAGTAATCTTAAAAGAGACAGGCGAGGCAGTGGAGATGGAAAAAGCGGACGAGGAAGGCTTCTTCGCGGCGCTGGTTCCGGGCAGAAAGATTCCTGCGTATCATTTCCGGGTTACCTATGATAACAATACGGTGCAGGAGATGGAGGATATTTATCGATTCTCACCGCAGGTATTTACAAAACAGGATTTGGAGAACTTCTCTAACGGAATTCACTATACGATTTATGAGAAAATGGGCGCGCATCCCATGTCCATCGACGGCGTGGAGGGAACCTATTTCGCGGTCTGGGCACCGAATGCGGAGCGCGTCAGCGTGGTAGGTGATTTTAACTTGTGGGATGGCCGCCGCAATCCCATGATCAAGATAAAAGAAGCGGGGATTCATGAACTGTTTATTCCGGGCCTGAAAGCAGGAGCCTGCTATAAATATGAGATCAAGACGAAGCAGGGGCTGCCGATGCTGAAAGCCGACCCCTACGCCAACGCGGCGGAGCTTCGCCCCAACACGGCTTCTGTTATCACCGAGCTTGGCGGCTTTGCCTGGACCGATGAGAAATGGCTGGAGCAGAGAAAGGCGACAGATTATAAGAAAGAACCCATGCTGATTTACGAGGTGCATCTGGGCAGCTGGCGAAAGCCGGAGCCGGACGGGGAAGACGCGCGGGAGTTTTATACATACCGGGAGCTGGCTCCCATGCTGGCTTCCTATGTGAAAGAGATGGGGTATACCCATGTGGAGCTGATGCCGATTATGGAGCATCCGTTGGATGAGTCCTGGGGCTATCAGGTGACGGGCTATTACGCCCCCACGGCACGCTACGGTACGCCGGAGGACTTTATGTATTTCATGAATTACCTGCATGAGCAGGGGATTGGCGTGATTCTGGACTGGGTTCCGGCCCATTTTCCGAAAGACGCCTTTGGCCTGGCGGGCTTCGACGGCACCTGTCTCTACGAACACTTTGATCCGCGGCAGGGAACCCATCCCCACTGGGGAACATTGCTCTACAACTATGGCCGTCCCCAGGTCAAGAACTTCCTGATTGCCAACGCGCTGTTCTGGACCGAGAAGTATCATGCCGACGGCATCCGTATGGATGCGGTGGCTTCCATGCTGTACCTGGATTATGGTAAAAATGAGGGCGAGTGGATTCCGAATATCTATGGCGGTAAGGAGAATCTGGAGGCCATCGAATTTTTGAAGCACCTGAATTCTATCTATAAAAAACGCAAAGACGGCGCGCTTCTGATTGCCGAGGAGTCCACGGCGTGGCCCAAGGT
>CAKROP010000178.1 GCA_934373375.1 uncultured Anaerosacchariphilus sp. | reverse complement strand
CTGGGCAGCTGCATCTACCTGTACAGACTCAGACGAAAAATAGAAAAATGGGTTTGTAAAAGCAAAACGAGTATGTGATACTATTAAAGTTGAAAACAGAACATTTGTACGGGGTATCCCGTGACTATAAAATCAGGAGTGAACAACATGGCAAATCAAACAACCTACGACGCAGGCAGCATCTCCGTTCTGGAAGGACTGGAGGCGGTACGTAAAAGGCCCGGCATGTATATTGGCAGCGTGTCCCGCAAGGGCCTGAACCATCTGATCTATGAGATTGTGGACAATTCCGTGGACGAACATCTGGCGGGCTTCTGTTCAAAAATCAGTGTATATCTGGAGAAGGACGGATCCTGTACTGTGACGGACAATGGCCGTGGTATCCCCGTGGACATGCACGCCAAGGGCGTATCCGCGGAGCGTCTGGTATTCACGACCCTGCACGCAGGAGGCAAATTCGACGATTCTGTATACAAGACCAGCGGCGGTCTCCACGGTGTGGGCTCCTCCGTTGTCAATGCCCTTTCTACATATCTGGATATCGAAATCAGCAGAGACGGCTACGTACATCACGATCATTACGAGCGGGGTATCCCCACCATTGAACTGGAGGAAGGCCTGCTCCCGAAGCTTCGCCGCACCCGCGAGACCGGAACGAAGATTAATTTTCTGCCGGATCCGGAGATTTTCGAGAAGACCCGTTTTCAGGCAGAGGAGGTCAAGAGCCGTCTCCATGAGACTGCTTATCTGAACCCGGAGCTGACGATTATCTTTGAAGATCGCAGAGGCGACGAGGTCGAACATGTGGAGTACCACGAGGAAAATGGCATCATCGGCTTCGTGGAGGACCTGAATAAGAACAAGGAGACCGTTCACGAGGTTGTTTATTTCAAGGGCGAGTCCGAGGGTATTGTAGTTGAGGGCGCGTTCCAGTATGTGAATGAGTTCCATGAGAACGTCCTGGGCTTCTGTAACAATATTTACAATGCTGAGGGCGGCACTCACCTGACCGGCTTCAAGACCATCTTTACCACGGTCATCAATAATTATGCCAGAGAGCTGGGCATCCTGAAGGAGAAGGACGCGAACTTCACCGGCGCGGATGTGCGAAACGGCATGACCGCGGTCATTTCCATCAAGCATCCGGCTCCCCGTTTCGAGGGCCAGACCAAGACCAAGCTGGATAACCAGGACGCTTCCAAGGCCACGGCAAAGGTCACCGGCGACGAGATTGTCCGCTATTTTGACCGCAACCTGGAGACCTTAAAGAGCGTTATCGGCTGTGCGGAAAAGGCGGCGAAGATCCGCAAGACCGAGGAACGTGCCAAGACCAATCTTCTGACCAAGCAGAAATATTCCTTCGATTCCAACGGCAAGCTGGCCAACTGTGAGAGCCGGGACGCTTCCAGATGTGAGATTTTCATCGTGGAGGGAGATTCCGCAGGCGGTTCTGCCAAGACAGCCCGCGACCGAAGCTTTCAGGCCATCCTGCCGATACGAGGCAAGATTCTGAACGTGGAAAAGGCCAGCATTGATAAGGTTCTGGCCAACGCCGAGATTAAAACCATGATCAACGCCTTTGGCTGCGGATTTTCCGAAGGCTACGGCAATGACTTCGATATTACCAAGCTGCGCTACGATAAGATCATTATCATGGCCGATGCGGACGTGGATGGAGCGCACATTTCCACGCTGCTATTGACCCTGTTTTACCGGTTCATGCCCGAACTGATTTACGAGGGCCATGTCTATATCGCCATGCCGCCTCTCTACAAGGCTATGCCGGCCAAGGGGCAGGAAGAGTACCTGTACGACGACAAGGCCCTGGAGCAGTACCGGAAGCGCCATAAGGGCAGCTTTACCCTGCAGCGCTACAAAGGTCTGGGAGAGATGGATGCCGAGCAGCTCTGGGAGACGACCCTGAACCCTGCGACCCGGATCTTAAAGCGCATTGAGATCGAGGACGCCCGTATGGCCTCCAGTGTTACAGAGATGCTGATGGGAACGGAAGTACCGCCCAGACGGGCATTTATCTACGAGCACGCCCGCGACGCGGAGTTGGACATATAAAGGGAGGAAGCTATGGAAGAACAGATTATACGCACAGAATATTCAGACCTCATGCAGAAATCCTACATCGACTATGCCATGAGCGTCATCATTGCAAGGGCTCTGCCGGATGTGCGGGACGGCTTAAAGCCGGTACAGCGCAGAACCCTATACGATATGTACGAGCTTGGCATCCGCTATGACCGCCCGTACCGAAAATGTGCCCGTATCGTCGGCGATACCATGGGTAAATACCACCCTCACGGCGACAGCTCCATCTACGATGCCCTGGTGGTCATGTCCCAGGATTTTAAAAAGGGCATGCCCCTGGTGGACGGACACGGCAACTTCGGATCCATCGAGGGTGACGGCGCTGCCGCCATGCGATACACCGAGGCGCGCCTTCAGAAGGTGACCCAGGAGACCTTCCTGGCTGATCTGGACAAAGACGTGGTGGACTTTTTACCGAACTTCGACGAGACGGAGAAGGAGCCCAGCGTCCTGCCGGTCCGTCTGCCGAACCTTCTGGTAAACGGCTCCGACGGCATCGCGGTCGGCATGGCCACCAACATCCCGCCCCACAACCTGGGCGAGGTCATCGACGCAGCCAAGGCTTATCTGAAAAACCCGGAGATCAGCACCGAGAAGCTGCTGGAGCTGATGCCGGGACCGGATTTCCCCACAGGCGGCATCGTCGTCAACAAGGACGAGCTTCCGGCTATCTATGAGAGCGGAACAGGCAAGATCAAGATCCGCGGCCGCGTACAGGTGGAGAAGCTGAAGGGCGGCAAGGAGCAGCTGGTTATCACGGAGATTCCCTACCCGATGATCGGCGCGAATATCGCCAAATTCCTGAACGATATCGCAGGCCTGGTGGAGAGCAAGAAAGCCCCGGAGATTACAGATATTTCCAACCAGTCTTCCAAAGAGGGCATCCGTATCGTCCTGGAGCTGAAAAAGGGTGCAGATACCGAAAACCTGAAAAATATGCTTTACAAGAAGACCCGTCTGGAGGACACCTTCGGCGTCAACATGCTTGCAGTCGCCGACGGCAAGCCGGAGACCTTAAGCCTGCGCCAGATCCTGGAGCATTATATCGAATTCCAGTACGAACTGACCACCCGGAAATACCGCACCTTGCTGGCAAAAGAGCAGGAGAAGCGGGAGATTCAGGAAGGCCTTATCAAAGCCTGTGAGGTCATCGATCTGATCATTGAGATCCTGCGGGGAAGCAAGAATATCAAGGACGCCAAAGCCTGTCTGACTGCGGGCATCACCGACGGCATTCGCTTCAAGTCCGAGGCTTCTAAGAAACGTGCCGCAAAGCTTCATTTCACCGAGCGTCAGGCCCAGGCTATCCTGGAGATGCGTCTGTACCGCCTGATTGGTCTGGAGATTCAGGCTTTGATGGAGGAGAATCAGAAGACGTTGAAGAATATCGCGGAGTATGAGGATATTCTGGAAAATCATTCCAGTATGACCCGCGTCATTCTGAAAGACATGGACGCCATAAAAAAAGCCTATGCCCGTCCCAGACGGACAGCCGTGGAGAATGCGGAGGCTATTGTGTTCGAAGAGAAGAAGATCGAGGAAATGCCGGTCATGTTCCTGATGGATCGCTTCGGCTACGTCAAGACCATCGACATGTCCGTCTACGACCGCAATAAGGAAGCGGCAGACAGTGAAAATAAATATGTATTTTCCTGCATGAATACGGGAAAAATATGTATATTCACAGACACCGGAAAGCAGCACACCGTGAAGGTACAGGATCTGCCCTTCGGGAAATTCCGGGACAAGGGCGTGCCCATCGACAACTTCGGCAATTTCTCCAGCACCGAGGAGCAGATTGTCGGCATTGGCAGTATGGAAGCCCTGAAGCATCAGAAGCTGTTGTTTGGCACCCGCCAGGGTATGTTGAAAATTGTGGACGGCAGCGAATTTGAGACAAAAATGAAGACCATGGCCGCTACGAAGCTGAACGAGGGAGACGAGCTTCTTAAGGCCATTGTCACAGACGGAACCGGGCAGGTGGTGCTGCAGAGCCGGGACGGCTATTTCCTGCGCTTCGATATCTCCGAGATACCGGAGAAGAAAAAGGGCGCGGTCGGAGTCCGGGGGATGCGTCTCGCAGAAAAGGACGCGCTGGAAGCGATTCATCTGTACCATACAGGACAGGAAGAAAGCATAGAATATAAGGAAAAACAGCTTGTATTAAATAAATTAAAAGCCGGAAGCCGGGATACGAAGGGAGTAAAGGTCCGGGTGTAGGGCAAAACGCAAGGGTCGGACAGAATAAGCTGCCGATACCTGCACGAGGAGGAATTGTTATGAAGATTCTGGTTACGCTGCCTCTGAACGAGAGACAAAAGGAACGGTTAGAAATGAATTTCCGCCATCTGGAATTTTGTTACTGTCTACAGAAAGACGTGACAGAGGAGGTCATCCGGGACGCGGAGGTCATCCTGGGAAATGTGGATCCCGCGCTTTTGAAGTATGCGGAGGAACTGAAATGGCTGCAGCTCAATAACGCCGGAACCGAAGGCTTCTGCGACGGCGCGTTGCCGAAGGACGCGGTGCTGACCAACGCCACCGGCGCTTACGGACTGGCTATCTCTGAGCATATGCTAGGCGTGCTCTTTGAACTTCAGAAAAAGCTGAATCTCTACGCCCGGAACCAGCGGGAGCATGTCTGGAGGAGCGAAGGCCATGTCCATGTGATTCAGGGAAGCCGCGTGCTGGTCATCGGTATGGGCGATATCGGAACCATGTTTGCCCGGAAGATGAAGGCACTGGGCTGTCGTACCGTGGGAATCAAGCGGCGCGAAGGCCGGAAGCCTGAGGGCGTGGATGATCTCTACACCCTGGAGCGTCTGGAGCGGGAGCTTCCGAAAGCGGATATCGTAGCCATGAGCCTGCCGGGTAACCAGGATACCTATCATATGATGAACGCGGAGCGCCTGGCGCTGATGAAGGAAAACGCAGTTCTCATAAACGTAGGCCGTGGTATCACCGTAGACACCGATGCCCTGGTGAAAGCACTGCAGGAGAAGCGCATAGCCGG
>CAKROP010000177.1 GCA_934373375.1 uncultured Anaerosacchariphilus sp. | reverse complement strand
TACGGGCCTCAGACAGTGCCTCCTTCGGGCGCTGCCTAGCCTGCTCGTCCCTACGGAAAATAGGCTACCGTTCCCACCCAGCTATCCGTCTCCCCCACGGGGATATACTTCTGTGCGCAAAAAGCAGCCCCGGCTATCCAAGGCGCTTTGCTGTTGGATAGCCGGGGCTGCTTTTTGAATTTACGTTTCTATCAGAATTATATAACTAGTCTTCTTTCATGACGTCGCCGATGAACGCTTTCAGCACTTCCGCGGAGTGTTCTACCTGCCGCCTCTCCTCGTCGGTCATGGTGATCTTGATGGTCTTGCTGATACCCTCTTCGTTAACTACGCAGGGGATACTGATGCAGGATCCTTCCAGGCTCTCGCCATACTCTTTTCCCAGCACATGGGCTACCGGAAGTACCGTGTTCTGGTTCTTCAGGATAGACTCTACGATACGGAAGGTGGACATGGCGATTCCGTCGAAGGTGGCGCCCTTCAGGGAAATGACGTCTGCGCCGCCGGTCTTCGCTTTATTGGCAATCTGCTCCTTAACGTTCTCTTTTTCCTTCTCATCTGCAGGCAGGAAGTGGTCGATGGGCTCGCCTGCTACGTTGACGCTGCTCCAGATGGGGACCTGGGTGTCGCCGTGCTCGCCCAGAATGTAACCCTGGATGTCGCGGATATCTACCTTTACGCGCTCGCCTAAGAGATAACGGAAGCGGGCGGTATCAAGGGAGGTTCCGGTTCCGATAACCCGCTCCTTCGGAAGGCCGGTTTCCTTCTGAATCAGGTAGGTATTCACATCTACCGGGTTCGATACTACGATGATCAGCGGATTCTTTGCGTATTTCATGATGTTCTTCGCGATGCTTCTCGCCACGCCGGTATTCACCTTCGCCAGCTCCAGACGGGTCTGGCCGGGCTTTCTCGGTACGCCTGCAGTCACGATGATGATCTTCGCGTCCGCGCACTCCTCATATCCGCCCTGGCGCACGCGCACCTGGCTGTAATACGCGGTTCCGTGTGAGATATCCAGGGCAGCACCCTTCGCGCGATCCTCGTTCAAGTCTACCAGGACAATCTCTCCTACCTGTGCACGAAGCATCAGGGTATAGCAGATAGTCTCTCCTACGTTTCCAGCTCCAATTACTACGATCTTGTTTGATGTCTCATTTGCCATACTGTTACCTCACTCTTTCTCGTCCCCAAAACGTGATATTTTTCACAATATTGATATTTTTTTATCAACCTCTTGCATTATAGCACGTACAATTCGGTTATGCAAGAGGAAAATAAGAATTTTGTACTTCAATTTGTACAATTTTTACCGTGAATAAACAAATTCTTAACGAAATCAAAAAAAGAGTGAGAAAATCCCACTCTTTCTATACCTGTTCTTTCTTATCGCAGCCGCCCACGCTCCAGATACTCCGCCAGCTCCTCCCGGCTGCGGGTGATGTATTCGTAGGTCACGTAGAGCGGGGCGATGCGCTTTACCAGGGCGGGGACGCCTGCTGCCGTAAAGGGCTCGTGGCGGTCGATCTGGAAGATGTGTTCGTAGACCGCGCGGAAGCGTTCGGCTGGGTCGGGTGGGAGCTTATGGGGCGTCTGCAGCCATTGCTTCACGTAGTCGCCGGTCAGGGACTGTTGGAGATGGATGCCCTTGATATAGGGAATCATGTCCTCCTGCTGATCCAGCATCTCATGCAGATATTCTACTGCCTCATCCTGGGTCTGTAAATCCAGGTTCGTGTGGAGATAGTGGCCGGTGTCCAGCATGAAACCCTTCTTTTTATAATGAACCTGGCCAATGAGCGCACGGGTGTCTTCCGGGTGCAAAAAGGTCAGTCCCGGAAGCCACAGATTCTCCATCAGAAACCAAAGGTCATACTCCTGCCCGTCCAACAGCTCATTGATAAAATCTGCCGCCATATCGATCACTTCCCGATCTGTACAGTCATCCCGCACCGGAAGCTGCATACCATCCTCTCTGCCCGGCTGCAGCACATGAAAGACCACATACTCCGCGCCCATACGGACCGCATAATCCAGATCGCTCCGGTAATGGGCAATCGTCTTTTCCCGGTTCGGGCCTGTCCAGTCCCCGGTACACCAGCAATGCACCCCGGTCACCAGCTCCGGCTTTATCAGCGGGCACGCCTCCGGCGGCAGATAGAAGTCAGGCGCTTCCGCCGTGGAATAGGGAAGCGGCATAACCTCCAGACCGTCGCAGCCATGGACCGTATAAAAATCCCGCAGATCCACCGCGTCCCGGAAGCGGATCACATCGTCGTAAGAGGTCGTAAAATTCATCTGAAAACGCATTGTTTTATTCTCCCTGTTTTTCCTGTCTTTTCCTTGCAAATGCGCCTTTCCTGCGCTATGATCTCTATTAGTATATCACATCACTCACAGGAAGGAAAATACCTATGAAGCTTCTGAAACTGCCCGGCGGCGATAAATTACATCATTATAAGAAATCCCTGGTTCTCTGCTTTGCGGGTCCGCGGGACGTCTTAAGTACCGGTCCCATCGGCGGCGGTTTTCGCACGGATCTGCAGGCTGTCTTTAATAATGACTGCAATCCCGGTGCCGGGATGTCCTGCGAACTGCGGGCGGATACCTACGAAGAACATATGGAGCTACTAGCACTCACCGATCTGGGGCTGAACCCGAAGCTTTGTACCGGCCTCTCCACCGCAGCCAGTATGGACAATGTGGCCATCCGTTCCATGTCCTATGAGGATTTTACCGTCACGGCCATCGCCACCGGCGGCATCCGGGTCAATGGTTCCCGGGTGGGCGATCCGGCTGTCTGGCATGAGAAGGCCGGTATCTCCCATTCCACCACGCCCGGCACCATCAATATCATTCTGCACATTGATGCGGCTTTGTCGCCCGGTGCGCTGGCCCGGGCCCTTGTGACCTGCACGGAAGCCAAGACGGCGGCCCTGCAGGAGCTTCTGGCTCCCAGCCGCTATTCCCACGGCATCGCCACCGGCTCCGGCACGGACGGCACGATTCTGGTGACCAATCCGCTGTCTCCCACATATCTGACCAATGCAGGAAAGCATTGCAAGCTGGGCGAATACATCGGAAAGACTGTCAAAGAGACGGTTAAAGAAGCCCTGAACCGCCAGTCCGGTCTCTGTCCCGCGTTCCAGCACGATATCCGCAACCGGATGGATCGTTTCGGCGTCACAGAAGACGCGCTCTGGGTGACATACCGGAAACTTCTGACAGAGAAAGGTATTCCAGTCTCTCCCTTCGCCCGGGCGGACTTCACCGACCGCCTGGATCGCGTCTGCCGGGAGAATACGCTGGTCACTTATACTTCCCTCTACGCGCATTTGCTCGATCAGGTAGAATGGGGACTCCTCACCCCGGAAGAGGCCTTCCCCGCCGGACAGCGCCTTCTCGCCCTCGCAGGCCTTCCCACCACCCGATACCAGGCCCTCGAACCGACCCAGGACGCCGTAGCACGGATGGCAAAAAATTATCTTTATTGTCTGGCAAACATGTTATGATAAAGCCTAAAATTTTTTATTGACATATTTTCAGTGCAACCATATAATAATGATAGAGACAGGATTTCTGTCATCGAAAATATTGTTCGCCCACCGTTGGCGGCTTATAAGTGATCGGCTCGAAAATATTGTTCGCTCACCGGAAGCGTCTAATAAATGTCCGGCTCGAAAATTTCGGCCCTGCCGCATGGCAGGGCTTATTTTATAGGTGATAATTATGATATATCAAGAAGGTTACGTTTACCATATTAAAGATGAATACTTTGAAAAAGTACAGGATTCTAACTTAATGCAAAATAAAGAAGGCGGTACATATCGTCCTACTTTTTACTGCCTACGCGATAGCAAGACTTCCCTGTTATGGATGGTTCCACTAAGTTCACGTGTAAAGAAATTTAAAGCAATCCACGATAAACAGGTAACTAAATATGGTAAATGTCTGACGATTGTTTTAGGTGAATTCGATGGAAAAGAAGCTGCTTTTTTTCTCCAAAATATGTTTCCTATCAGAGACTACTATCTTGACCATGTACATACCCGAAACAACAATCCTGTTCCCGTCAGTCATTCTATTCATAAAGAAGTAACGACACGCATGAAAAAACTTCGTCAGCTCCATTCCAAAGGCAAAAAAGTCGTATTTCCAGACATTGACCGACTTGAACAAATTATGCTTGCAGAATTAAAAGATAACATAACCGAATAAAATTCCTTTTTCTCTTTTTCAAACTTCCTGTCTTAAATACATGCGAAACCCCATCGACAGTCTGACGCTGCCGATGGGGTTTTTGCGTGTACTATATGAATTCCGTATGTGGCTTACCAGTACTTGGGATAATTGTTATTCTTCTTCATATCCCTTGCCTTATTCCACCAGGTATTTTTTCCGCTGGAATCGGTGCTGCCGCCGGTCTGGTTCTGAACATCTTCCCAGAGCTTGTCTGAGAGAGATTTGTCCGCTACGGTGGCGGTGACTGTGTAAGTCTTGGTGGTTCCGTCCTCTGCTGTCACGGTATAGGTTACCGGTGCGGTCAGATTCACTGCAGCGCCGCTGGCCGGGCTTACCGATTTGGCATTCTTTACTGTAATCTCTGGCTTCAGAGAGGTGAGATCGGTACCGTAGGGCAGGGTGATCTTAATCGTACCCGCCGTCTGGCTGATAGTGCCGCTTACGCCGTTGCTCTGGAAGGCGCTGATGATCGGGCCGTCGATCTCGCTGGCCTGGGCCCAGGTGCAGCCGATGCTGATATTCGCCGAGGGCATGGTAAAGGTGTAGACACCCTCACTTTGCTTGCCGCTTAAGATCGACACGGGCGCGCTGCCTGCCAGCTCGGTGGAATAATTCAGGGTATCCAGCTTCATGCCGCTCTTGGGGGTCACCGTCATGGTCACCGTCTCACCCGCATCTGCACGGGTCTTGTCGATGGACACGGTACCGCCGCTCTCGGAGCAGGCATTTCCGATGGTGTACTCACCCAGCTTCGGAATGTCGATGATGGTCACGTCACTGGGCATGGAACCATTCATATTGCCCTTCACCACCAGGTATACTTTGTAGGCTGTGTCATTCAGAGCTTTCAGATTCAGCGTCTGGCTGCTTCCGGCTCCGATGGAGCCCTTCAGCTTACTTGCCAGAACCTCGTCCTGGGTG
>CAKROP010000176.1 GCA_934373375.1 uncultured Anaerosacchariphilus sp. | reverse complement strand
GGTACAGATAGAATTTGAGAATCTGGCGGAAGCTCTGGGCGCAGAACTTCGGGTAAAGATGCCGGATGTATCCGCCGCAGAAGCAGACGAGGCCCGTGGGCTGGAGTATCGTACCTTTGCCCTCTGCGACGTAGATCCGATAGAGTATCAGATGCTGGCAGTCAACGAGCTGGTGGCCGAAAATGTGGACGTAATTGCGATTCACGCCAATCACGAAGAAGCGCTGGAGAGCGTTCTGTCAGCCGCACGCAGTGTCGGCGTCCGCGTGATAGCGTTTGAACAGCCGGTTACGGATACGAGCTGCGATGCCTATGCAGAGACGGTGGAAGAGGCTGTGACAGTAATAAAAGGTGAATAACGGACGGAAAACCGGGACCCTGCCTGGGGAATTTTTCTTTCGAGGTGTTCGGACGCTTCGCGGACAGCCGTAGTGAAAGAAAGATTCCCCAGGCAGGGTCCCGGTTTTCCTGTGTTTTGATATACCCGAAGGGTATGATCCTGAATAAAGTTATTTCAAAGACAGAAGAAGAGGGGGCTTATATTACACGTTAGTGTCCGGCTTTTCGCGGATTGCTGTCTGGCTGGGGCGGACCTGGAGTCCGACACAGACAGACGGCTGTCCGTGAAACGTCCGAACACGGTGTAATATAAGCCCCCTCTTCTTCGTCCGCATTTTTTTCGTCCGTCTTATTCCAAATTTAAACTATTCTTCATAAAATAAAACGTCAGCCAATAACAAACCCCACCCTGTATCAGCGAAATCAAAGCCGAAATAACCGAACTAAGCCAGAAAGCCGTCGTATTAGACCAGCTGGCTGAAAACATATGAGCCGTGAGCGACAGACCGGAAAACAGAGAAATCCCAGTGGAATAGGTAGTAGCAGTAATTCCGGTCAGAATACCGGTAATTACGTTAGAAAGAATCGTAACGCCCACAAAAATACCGACAGAAGACAAAATCTTATGAGTATGAAAGCTGTGTCCAATGGTAATACACATATAGTAAACCAGGATACTCGCCATTTCCGATAAAACGAAAAGCGGAATCCACACAAGCCCTGCAGCAACCGGAGATACCCCGAAATTGTCCCGAAAACTGACAAACAGAGCAGGAACCTCATCAAAGACCGCAGAAATCAGATCCTTGTTCAAAAACATCACCAGAATAGAAAGAAGGAGAAGCACCGTATCGATGGCAATCCAGACAGTAGCCACGATCAGCTTTCCCCAGATCTGTTCATGGACAGATACCGGAAGCGTGTGCATCAGGTACCCTTCATCTGTGAACAGATTTTTTTGAAATCGCAGGATCGACAGATAAATGGAAGTAATCAGCGCGATGGCGACCAGCGCGATGACATAAAAAATAATCAGAGATGTGTCCGCAAAGGTCATCCAAACATTCCCGTCGTTGAAGTGCGGACGGTTCAGAGCCAGCTGGACATAAAAGCGGCCGAAAATCGTAATGGCAATGAGCCCCAGATGCAGCGGAATCATCAACCGGTTCACAGCCTTAAATTCGTATTTTATCAATTTCCCTAACATCTGAATACCTCCCTGAATAAAGTGTCCACCGATTTCCCTTCCTGCTCCCGGATAGCATCGACGGAAGTATGCAGGCGGATGTGGCCGTTCTGGATGAAAATCACGTCGTCCAGCACATTTTCAATATCGGAAATGAGGTGAGTCGAGATCAGAACCGACGCATTTTCATTATAATTGGAAATGATTGTCTGGAGAATATAGTCCCGGGCTGCCGGATCCACGCCGCCGATGGGCTCGTCCAGGCAGTACAGGTCAGCGTCCCGGCTCATAACCATGATGAGCTGCACCTTTTCCTTGGTACCCTTGGACATGGTGGACAGGCGGGCCGTCGGGTCGATGCCCAGACGCTGGAGCATATCTTCGGCGCGGTTCCGGCGGAAGTCCGCGTAGAAATCGCAGAAGAAATCCAGAATGTCGTTGACTTTCATCCAGCTGTTGAAATACGTGCGTTCGGGCAGGTAAGAGACGACCTTTTTGGTGTCCGGGCCGGGCTCATTTCCATTGATGTACAGCTGTCCGGCGGTGGGAGCGAGCAGGCCGTTGATAAGCTTGATCAGGGTCGTCTTGCCGCTGCCGTTTGGTCCTAAGAGACCGATGATGCGGCCTCGGGGCAATGTCAGGTTCAGATTGTCCAGGGCGATCTTGGAACCGTATTGCTTGGTAAGCCCTGTACAGGTTAAGAGTTCATTCATTTACACTTCCTCCTTGCTTTCTTCGATGAGAAGCTGAATGCTTTCTTCTCTGGTATATCCTAAGTGGGCCATAGCGTCCAGAAACTGATGGATCAGGTCGTGGGCCAGCTGGTGCTTCAGATTTTGCATAGTGGTGGTGTCCTCAGTGATGTATCTGCCGCTGGTACGCTGGGTGTAGACCAGGCCGCTGCGTTCCAGCTCGGCCAGAGCTTTTTGCATGGTGTTGGGATTGACGGCGGCTTCGGCGGCCAGTTCCCGCACGGATGGAAGCTTTTGGCCGGGCCTATAGATGCCGGCGATGATTTTGGATTTGATGATGTCTTCCAGCTGAAGGTAGATGGGACGGGTGTCATCAAGGGTCCAGGGCATTGGATCACGCTCCTTTCACATGGTTACAGACAAATTGTATTACTTAATTAGTACAATAGAATATAGAGGAGAAGTTGTCAAGGGGAGAAAAAGGATATTCAGAAAGTCTTAAGAATTACGGACGGAAGGCCGGGAGAGGGGCCGCCGGATTTTTCTTTCGAGGTGTTCGGACGTTTCACGGACAGCCGTCTGCTGATGTCGGACGCCAGGTCCGCCCTCATCAGACACCAGTCCGCGAAAAGCCGGACACCGTGGTGAAAGAAAGATCCGGCGGCCCCTCTCCCGGCCTTCCTGACTTTGGGGCTTCTGGGAGTGGTTAGAGTTTGTTCCAATTCAATAATAATGCTGAGTTAATAATTACCAGGACGGAACCGGCGTTATGTACCAGGGCGCCGGTGATGGGGCCCATGAGACCGGTTATCGCCAGGGCGATGGCCAGAAAATTCAGTCCCATGGAAAAAGTCAGGTTGGTTTTGATGGTGACCATCATGCGTTTGGAGAGGGCCAGAAGGTGGGGAATCTCCTGGATCTGGTCGTCTACCAGCGCAATGTCTGCGGCATCTACAGCAATATCACTGCCGACGCCGCCCATGGCGATTCCTACGTCCGCTTTCTTCAGGGCGGGAGCGTCGTTGATGCCGTCGCCGATCATGCAGATAGGCTCCTGATTTTTCTGGGAGGTCTCGATGACGTTCATTTTATCCTCCGGCAGACAGTTCGCGCGGATTTCCCGGATGCCAAGACCATGGGCTACTTCCCGGGCTGCGCTCAGGTTGTCACCGGTCAGCAGAACAGGAGTAACACCGAGGCTTTGGGTGGCGGCAATCATGTCCTTACTTTCCGCGCGCAGGGTGTCGGACAGAGCCAGATAACCCACGGCCTTTCCGTTGACAATCAGATAGATCATCGTGCAGCCCTTTTGCAGATAGGTTTCAGAATCTGCCAGGATAGCCGCACAGTCCGGACAGGTCTCCTCCAGCATCTTCCGGTTACCAGCCTGAACCGTATAGCCCTTGACCCGGGCAGATACACCTCGGCCGGGAACCATGCGGAAATCCTCGGCCGGAAGAAGAATCGCCTTGTCATTCTTCCGATAATCCGCCAGGACAGCCTTGCCCAGAGGATGCTCAGAATACTGCTCTGCGGCCGCGGCCAGGGAATAGAGCCCCTGTTCAGTCCAGCCGGAGGAGAGAGAACGGACAGCTGTCACCTGCGGAGTACCCTGGGTCAGCGTGCCGGTCTTGTCAAAAGCGATGCGTTTGACAGAAGCCAGGCGCTCCAGAGCATCGCCCTCCCGAACCAGAAAACCATGCTTCGTAGCATTGCCGATGGCAGCCATAATAGCAGTCGGCGTAGCCAGAACCAGGGCGCAGGGACAGAAGACAACGAGAATCGTGACAGCACGGATAATCTGCCCGTTGACAAACCAGGTAATGGCTGCGGCGGTCAGGGCCGTAACGACGATCCAGGTAGCCCAGCGGTCAGCCAGCCCTACGATTTTAGCCTTGCCCGCGTCAGCAGACTGCACCAGACGGATCATACGCTGGATAGAGCTGTCCTTGCCAACCTTTGTAGCTTCCATTTCAAAAGTACCAAACTGATTGGCCGTGCCACTGGACACCTCGTCGCCTGCCTGCTTATCCACCGGAAGCGATTCACCGGTCATAACCGCCTGATTGATCGAAGTCTGTCCTGTCAGAATCACGCCGTCCACCGGTATCGTCTCACCGGGAAGCACGCGGATGCGATCTCCCACCTTTACCTGATCCGCAGGGATGATCTTGGCGCCGTCCGCTGCCAAAACCCGGGCTGTATGCGGCGTCAGATGCACCAGCCGCTCGATACCGGCTCGGGCCTTCGCCACTGTCAGCTCCTCCAGAAGACCACCCAGCTGCATAATCACAGCCACCTCGCCCGCTGCGAAAATCTCTCCAATACAGACAGAAGCAATCAGCGCCAGCGAAACCAGCACATCCGCCTTAATATCAAAAGCAGTTACCAGTCCAATCACAGCCTCCAGGATAATCGGTACCCCGCAAAGCAAAATCGCAACCCAGGCCGGATCAAACGGCAGCCCAGGCAGTAAGCCCGTCAGGCTCGCTATCAGAGCAAGAGCAGAGATAACAAGAAACGTAATATCCTTCTTTATACCGCCAAACTCCCCAAAGGCCTCCAGCTTCTCCATAACAGCATTCATAATAACTTTAATACTCCTTTCCGAAATCACAACCGTATACTACATATACCCCTATAGGTATAATAAACTCTAAGAACATACTATACACATAGGGGTATAAAGTCAAGCCTAAAATAAAAAAATCTACAATTCCGAGATCAGGAAGCGAGGGGCCGTAGGGTTGCTTACACGTTAGTGTCCGGCTTTTCGCGGACTGCAGTCTGTCTGGGGCGGACCTTGCGTCCGACACAGGCAGACTGTTGTCCGTGAAACGTCCGAACACGGTGTAAGCAACCCTACGGCCCCTCGCTTCCGTCCGCATTAAAATTCAGAAAACCTCTTGACTTCAACCCTACTTTAAGGTTTAAAATAAAATCAGAGTAGGGTAT
>CAKROP010000175.1 GCA_934373375.1 uncultured Anaerosacchariphilus sp. | reverse complement strand
TCAGCCCGGGAAACGCAGCCACCGACGTCTGCAGCTTGGGGCGCTTTTGCTGTCCCTCTTTATCTCCGCAGGTATCCTGTACGCAGGCGATGCTTCCCATCAGCTTTTGCGTCCCTATCCGTCGCTTCAGGATATCCGTTCCATGGATATGGGCGTGGACGCTTACATGCAGCAGCTGGACGCCTTTGTGAAAGGTCAGGTATATCTTGATCTGGACGTTAATCCAGATCTGGAAACTATTTCCAATCCCTATGACAAGACGGAACGTGAAAAAATGGATGTGGATTATCACTGGGATCGGGCTTATTACAACGGAAAATATTATTCTTATTTCGGGCTTGCTCCCCTCTTTATGGTGTATTATCCCATTTATCTGGTAACCGGCATGCTGCCGACGACGGCTTTCGCGGGAGCGCTGCTGACATTGTTCGCCGTGCTGTGTACTTTCGCGGCCATTCATGGGCTCTTGCGGCTCTTTGCACCCAAAGCCAATCTGCTGCTCCTTCTGATCGGAGAAATCGCGGTGCCGGGCGGCAGCTTTCTGTGGCTGATGCAGGCTTCTTCCGGCAGCTTTTATTATCTGCCATCCATTGCCGCCTTCGGCTGGCTGGCCGCGTTTACGGCCCTGGCTTCTTACGGTTATCTGGCACAGACTGCCCGGAAACGGGTGCTGCTTTTCGCACTCTGCGGTCTTTCCGTAGTCATGCTGGTACTGTCCAGGCCCAATGCGGTACTCTTGGCCATGGCCTTCGGCGCGCCGCTGTTCCTGCGGATTCTCTTTGATAAGAAGCTTTCCGCAAGACAGCGATTTCTGGAAAGCGCCCTGCCGTTCCTGATTCCCGTTCTCGTCGGGGCTGCCGGAATCATGTACTACAATTACATCCGCTTTGACTCCTTCTTTGAGTTTGGCACCTCCTATCAGCTGACGGAGAGCGATATCCGGTTTAATTCGGTGACCTTAAGCCTGCACCACTTCGGTAATATGCTGTATCACTATTTTATGGAGCCTTTTGTATACAGGGAGTTTTTCCCATTCCTGAAATTTACCGATGACATCTGCCTGGATTTCGGCAACTATCTCTATCAGGAATACAGCGCGGGGCTCTTACAGATGCCGCTGAATCTGGGCATTTTCCTGCTGATTCCGGTTGTCTGCACGAAGTCTTCAGGCAAAAAAGAGCTTTTGAAAAAGCAGACGGCGGTTCTGGTACTGCTGGCTGCGCTGGTACTGGGGTATCTGGACTTTATGCTGGGCGGTATTCTGATCCGGTATGTCTGCGACCTGTCGCCGGCGCTGTCGGTGCTGGCCCTGCTTCTGATACTGGATCAGATTCATTATGACGGAACGCGGTCAGCGCGGATCCTGTATGGGCTTGTATGTTTCCTGCTGATCCTTACCATCGGGCGCGGACTTCTGACGATTTTCTCCAATGAGACCAACTTCGTTTTGCGCAGGAACCCGGATTTCTATCTGTATGTGAGCCGGATGTTTCATGGGTAAGTAAAAAAGAATGTGCCAATGGCACATTCTCGCGCCGAGGCGCGGTTGCTTCAGCAACCATCTACCACTGCGCCGAGTGCGATAATGTTTTTTATGTAATAGGGGATTCCATCGGAATTTCCTGTTACATAAAAAAGTCTCATGTATGACACATTTCCATGTCATACATGAGACTTTTATTTTGCTGCGATTTTATTTTCTATGATCTGATTAAATATTCAGCAGATCGCTGTACGCCTTCAGCGCTCCGTCCGTATCATGCGCCAGTACCCGCTTTGCCAGCACCTTACCAAGCTGTACGCCTTCCTGGTCGAAGCTGTTCAGGTTCCATGCGAAGCCCTGGAACATAATCTTATTCTCAAAATGAGACAGCAGCGCGCCCAGAGTCTCCGGAGTCAGCTGATCGCCTACAATGATGCTGGAGGGACGGCCGCCTGCAAAGTACTTGTTGCGATTCTCGTCTTCCTTGCCGCACGCGAAGGCTACCATCTGAGCAACTACATTGGCGCAGAGCTTCTGCTGGCTGGTGCTGCCCTGGATGTCAACATCTACGCCGCACTGGTTGTTCTTAAATCCGATAAACTGCAGCGGTACGATGTCGGTTCCCTGGTGAAGCAGCTGATAGAAGGAATGCTGTCCGTTGGTTCCCGGCTCGCCGAAGATGACCGGTCCGGTCACGTAATCTACCGGCTCACCGAAGCGGTTCACGGATTTTCCGTTGGACTCCATATCTGCCTGCTGCAGATGTGCCGGGAAACGGCTCAGCGCCTGGGAGTACGGCAGAACTGCGGTGCAGCCCATGCCCAGAACATTGCGCTCGTATACGCCAATCAGAGCGTCCAGCATCGCCGGATTCTCCAGAAGGTTCTCGTTCTTTGCCAGCACGTCCTCTGCGGCTGCGCCTGCCAGGAAGCGGTCAAATACCTCGGGACCGAAGGCCAGGGATAAGACGGCGCCGCCTACTGCGGAGGTGGAAGAATAACGTCCGCCGATATAATCGTCCATGAAGAAGGCTGCCAGATAATCGTCGCTCTTAGCCAGCGGGGATGTTTCGCTGGTGACAGCTACCATATGTCTGGAAGCGTCCAGACCTGCCTTTGCAAGGGCGTCCTTGACGAAGGACTCATTGGTCAGAGTCTCCAGAGTCGTACCGGACTTGGATACCAGTACAAACAGGGAATGTGCCACGTCGATGGACGCCAGTACGGCTGCCGCGTCGTCCGGGTCTACGTTGCTGATGAACTTCGCTTCCATCTTGAAGGTGTCATTCTTCTTTGCCCAGTTCTCCAGCGCCAGGTACATTGCGCGGGGACCCAGGTCGCTGCCGCCGATACCGATCTGAACAACAGTGGTGAACTTCTCGCCTGCCGCGTTGGTGATCTCGCCTGCGTGTACTTTATTGGCAAACTCTGTTACTTTCTTCTGCTGCTCTACGTAGAACGCGCGCTTGTCCACGCCGTCCGCTACCACCGCGTCGCCCAGCTGGCCGCGGGTCAGCTGATGCAGAACCAGACGCTTCTCGCCGGTATTGATGACCTCTCCGTTGTAAAGGGCCGCGAATTTCTCCGTCAGCTGCGCTTCCTTTGCAAGCTTCGCCAGTACTGCCAGTACGTTATCGTCTACGGCCTTTGCGGCGTAGTTGTATGCCATGCCTTCTGCCATCGGCACACTGTATGTCTTCACACGCTCTGCTCCGTTCTCACCGGACATGACCTCTGCCAGGTTTACGCGTGCGGTGTCTTTCAGCTCCTGATAGGATTCCAGGGTATCCAGATTTTTCCATTCAACCATGATAGATAATTCCTCCATTTCTGATGGGCTTACCGCTCTCCGTTTTTATGACACAATTCTCCTCAGTCCGTGTCCGGGAGCAGAGCCTATATTCTTTTGCATTGTATCACATTTGCATCGATTGATCCACCCTGCGAAATATTTTAAATTTTTTTAATTTTCTACTGGACAAACTCTTAAACTTGTGCTAAGATATCATTTGTTGACGGCAAGTCGCAAAAACGGCGTGTGGCTCAGCTTGGTAGAGCGCTACGTTCGGGACGTAGAGGTCGCAGGTTCAAATCCTGTCACGCCGACGAATGATGAAGGAATCCTTGAAGAAGGGTTCCTTTTTTTATTGCTTCGTGACAGTTCCAGGCCCAAAAAGAGCGACACACCGATGTTCCGGCGCTTCGCTCTTTCGTTTTATGCCCGTCTCTTCTTTTTCTTCTTCGCCAGTGGCCGGAAGACCGTCACTCTGCCGATAAAACAGATCATCTGCACCAGAATGACGCCCACCGTCACGCCGATGCTGTCGATAGCCACGTCCCGCTTCGACGGTCCGCGGCCTGCCACAAAGGACTGATGATACTCGTCCAACGCCGCGAAGCCCACGCAAAAGCCTCCGGCCAGAAGCAGCAGCCAGATCCCGCGCACGCCGTATACATACAGCGGAAATGACACTGAGACAGCCAACAGAAAATATTCGGTCATATGAGCCAGCTTCCGCACCGGATAATTGATTCTTTGAATATATTGCGCCTCCTCCTGCGCGCTCCAGTGCAGATCAAAGCTCTCATTGGCCGTCTCGACGATGATTTCACTTACCTTGTAGCTTAAATTCCCCGATGCGATTCCATCCTGGGCCGAGAAACCGTAGATGACATACATCATGGCCAACGCCGGAAGGAAGGACAGGGGCTTTAAAATCGCTCTTAATAATGCTTTTATCATAACGGGGCTATCATAGCACCATTTTCCCGGGCTGTCCAGCGGGGCAGCGGAAGATTAAGGATTCTATAAGATTTCATAAGAAAAAACTCCCATATCTTCAGCGGCTTGGGCGTCCGCCAGAAATACAGGAGTCCTTCTTTAATTTTCCATTTTTTTACAATATCCCAAAGTGAGCCAGCGCCTTCGCGATTCCGTCATCTCTCAAATCATCTGTCACATAATCCGCAAAAGCTTTCAGCTCCTCGCAGCCATTTCCCATGCAGACGCCGATTCCCGCGTATGCAAGCATCTCCCGGTCGTTCTGGTTGTCGCCGAAGGCGATGCACTCGCTGTCCCGGATGCCCCATTCATTCGGCACCTCTGCGGTCGTCCGCATCTTATTGACGCTGGCCAGCATCAGGTCGCTGCTCTCGCTGTCTATCTTCACTGCCACACAGCGTCCCTGAAAATGCCGGTTGAACTGCTCCAGTGCTTCCTCGCTGCAACCCAGATTGCCGCCATCGGGGCGGCGGGTCTTATGGATATCCGTCACGCCCTTTACGATCATATTGCGGGAGGATTTGGTCTTATTGTAGAAGTTTTCGAAGACCGGCTTGTGAATGTATTCATACACCTTGTCCGGATACTTCCACAGAAGTCCGATGTCATGTCCCTTGCAGTAGTCGTAGACCTCTGAAACCAGCTCCGCATCGAAGGTGTATTCTTTTACAATTTTCCCCTCCACGTCGATGACCAGGTGGCCGTTGGCGCACACAATGGCGTCGGGAATCACACCCTCCTTCAGGATCACCACGGCTGTCAGCGGCGGGCGGCCCGTAGCCAGCACCACCCGGACGCCCCTGGCCTGCAGCTTCTTCAAAGCCTCAATGGCGCTTGGGATAAATCTTTTATTCTGTCCGTCATAGAGAGTCTCGTCAATATCAAATACCGCCGCGCGAATCATAGGCTCAGCTT
>CAKROP010000174.1 GCA_934373375.1 uncultured Anaerosacchariphilus sp. | reverse complement strand
CTATAGGTCCCATTTATGGCGAGGTAGCTCAGTTGGCTAGAGCATGCGGTTCATACCCGCAGTGTCGGGGGTTCAAATCCCTTCCTCGCTACTAAGATTCAAGCTCAAAGGCATTTGCCTTTGAGCTTTTTGTTTGCTTTTGAAAATGATTTCAGAGCATAGATGTACAGGAATTTTAATTAAGAAAAAAGACAGGAACAGGATGAGAGACATGGAACAGGTGCAGCATGAAATCCCACCACTTTACGACGGACATTCGAAAATTTTGATTCTGGGCAGCTTCCCGTCGGTGAAATCCCGGGAAGGGCATTTCTTCTACAACCATCCGCAGAATCGCTTCTGGCGCGTCCTGGCGGCCGTGGCGGGAGAGGAGACGCCGCAGACCATACCGGAGAAGCGGGAGTTCCTTTTGAAAAACGGCATTGCCCTGTGGGATGTGATTGCCAGCTGTGAGATCGAGGGTTCCAGCGACAGCAGCATCCGGAACGTGGTGCCCAACGATATCCGGCCCATTCTGGAGACGGCAGATATCCGCCAGATCTATGTGAATGGCGGTACAGCGGAGAAGCTTTATAAGAAATATATTTTTCCGGAGACAGGGCGGGCGGCGGTGCGCCTGCCCTCCACCAGTCCGGCCAATGCGGCCTGTTCACTGGAGAAGCTGATCGGGCAGTGGAAGGTCATAGGGGAGAGCTTAAACGGGTAGCGTAGGCGCGGCATAGAACGGGCGGTTACAGGTTATTGTAAAAATCGTATCATGTTGTCATAGATTGGCTATACTTATGCAAACATTTGAGATATAATAACGGCAGAAAATAAGAACGAAAACCGGGCGGATTTCCCCGGAGAAAGAGGTATAGAATGCGGGTAGGAATGGGATATGACGTACACAGACTGGTGGAGGACCGAAAGCTGATCCTGGGCGGCGTGGAAATTCCCTATGAGAAAGGACTTCTGGGACACTCCGACGCAGATGTGCTGCTTCACGCGATTATGGACGCCCTTCTGGGCGCAGCGGCCCTCGGCGACATCGGAAAGCATTTTCCGGACACGGATCCGGCATATAAAGGCATCTCCAGTATCAAGCTTCTGGAGCATGTGGGAAAGCTTCTGGAGGAGCAGAATTACGTGGTGGGCAATATCGACGCCACCATCATCGCCCAGCGCCCGAAGATGGCGCCCCACATTCCCCAGATGCGGGCCAATGTGGCGAAGGCTCTGCAGATCGAAGAGAGCCAGATTAATATCAAGGCCACCACGGAGGAGGGCCTTGGTTTTACCGGCACCGGCGAGGGCATTTCCTCCCAGGCCATCTGCGCGCTGATTCCGGTGGCGAATTACGCCTATGAAGATGTGATGCAGCTTCCGAACGGCTGCCCGGGCTGCGGCGGCTGCCAGAAGGCAGAATAGAGCAGCCTATGCCGGTGATTTGGGCGGCGCACATGGCAGATTGGAAAAACAGGTATACAGACGAGGTGTAAGCTATGGAGAAGCAGGAATTGAACCCCCAAAAACTGGAAGTGAGATATCTGAAGGATGAGGAGCGGATACGTTCCCGGGAACTCTACGAGGAAGTCTTTGTGGAGGATGCGGACGGATTTTCAGAGCTCTATTACAAAATCAAGGCCCGGGACAATCAGATCCTTGTGGCGGAAAACGACGGCGTCATCGTCTCCATGCTGCACCGGAATCCCTATACCTTCCGGTTCCGCGGCGCGTCCGTTCCGGCGGATTATATCGTAGCGGTGGCTACCAAAGTGACCTGCCGCCATCAGGGCCTGATGCGGACACTGCTCACAAAGGCCCTGCAGGACATGTACACCGACGGCCGCCCCTTCACCTTCCTGATGCCGGCAGACGAGGCCATTTACACGCCCTTTGATTTCCGTCTCATGGGAAATGATGATGAGGAGAGCCTGGCGGCCCAGGGCTGCGAAGAACTGGCGGAGGACTACGACCTGTTCGTGGAAAAGGATGAAGCATATCGGAAGCGCCACATCGACTGGCCGGAATGGGAGACCACGCCCATGATGCTGCGCTTGGTGGATGCCGCAAAATTTGTGGGAAAAATCGGCGCAGAGGAGCCCCAGAGCCTGATAGTCCGCGTTACAGACCCGATTCTGCCGGAAAATGACGGCGTATTCTGCTGGGACTTCACCGAGGATGGCAGCCGTCTCACCCGCTGTGACGCGGAGCCGGAGCTCACCATTTCCATCGCGGATCTGGGCAGCTTTCTCTTCGGCATGCTGGGCGCGGAGGAGCTTCCGGGCATTACTAAGACGGCATTTCAGAAGCTGGAGCAGGTGCGCGTGGTGGACGGTGTCTACATCAATGAGCTGGTGTAAGCATGTGTGCAAATAAAAACAGGAATATTTCCTGAAATTAGCCGCAAAGGCTTGACAAAAGGAGCATTTTTGCATATCCTATAAAGGAAGTAAATGAGAAAAAGGCGAAGAACGGAAAAGTAATCCGTTTCCAAAGCGTCAGAGAGAAGCTGTCATCGGCTGTAAGCAGCTTTCGCGGGAGGGACGGATGAAGTGCATCCGGGAGCTGATCCGGTGAACAGGCAGACGGGAGAAACGAAAAGCCTGCAGCCGGGTACGTAAGAACGCACGTTACGCGGAAAAGGGAAAAGGCGAGAGCCTTTTAAAAAGAGTGGAACCGCGGATTCTTTCGTCTCTTATGGAGAAGAAAGGATCCTTTTTTATTCCATTTTTATCCCGAAGCATAAAAAGGGGAGCAGCATGGGAATTATCAAGTATATCAACGAAGAAATTCAGGTTATCAGGGAGCGGGACCCGGCCATTAAGACTTCGGCCGAGGTACTTCTCTATCCCTGCTTCTGGGCCATCCTGAATTACCGGGTGGCGCATAAGCTGTACAAAAGCGGACATTATTTCTGGGCCAGATGGATTTCCCAGAGGTCGAGAAAGAAGACCGGCATCGAGATTCATCCCGGAGCCACCATCGGCAAGGGTCTGTTTATCGACCATGGTTCCGGCGTTATCATCGGCGAGACCACCATCATCGGTGACAATGTGACCCTCTACCAGGGCGTGACCTTAGGCGGAACCGGTAAGGAGCAGGGCAAGCGTCATCCCACCCTGGAGGACAACGTCATGGTCAGCGCCGGAGCAAAGATTCTGGGTTCCTTTACCATAGGGGAGAATTCCAAGATCGGCGCAGGCTCCGTGGTCCTGAAAGAGGTGCCGCCCAACTGTACCGTGGTAGGCGTACCGGGACGCATCGTCAAGCAGGATAATGTAAAAGTGCCGCGAAGCGATATGGATCAGGTAAATCTGCCCGACCCGGTTATGGAGGAGCTGTTGGCGCTCCGAATGGAAAACGCCGATCTGAACCGGCAGCTTGAGATGCTGGAGGAAAAAGAGCGACAGAAAGCAGCAAGAAAGGCTGAAAAGAAAAAAGATAAAGCAGAGAAAAAGGAGAAAAGACATGAAGCTGTATAATACGCTGACAAAAAGCAAAGAAGAATTTGTCCCCCTTGAGGAGGGCAAGGTAAAAATGTACGTATGCGGTCCCACCGTATACAATTTCATCCACATTGGTAACGCCCGTCCCATGATTGTATTTGACACCGTGCGCCGCTATCTGGAGTACAAGGGATATGAGGTGAATTATGTATCCAACTTTACGGACGTAGACGACAAGATTATTAAGAAATCAATCGAGGAGGGCGTGCCCGCAAGCGAGGTATCTGAGCGTTACATCGCCGAGTGCAAGAAGGATATGGCCGACATGAATGTAAAACCGGCTACGACCCATCCGCTGGCGACCCAGGAGATTCCGGGCATGATCGAGATGATCAGCGACCTGATTGACAAGGGCTACGCTTACGCGGTGAACGGAACGGTCTACTTCCGCACCCGTAAATTCGGCCCCTACGGCAAGCTGTCCCATAAGAACCTGGACGATCTTCGAAGCGGCAACCGTTCCCTTCTGGTATCCGGTGAAAATGAAAAAGAGGATCCGCTGGATTTCGTACTCTGGAAGCCCAAGAAGGAGGGCGAGCCGGCCTGGGAGTCACCCTGGGGCGAGGGCCGTCCGGGCTGGCATATCGAATGCTCCGTCATGTCCAAGAAGTATCTGGGTGAACAGATCGATATCCACGCAGGCGGCGAGGATCTGATTTTCCCGCACCATGAAAATGAGATAGCCCAGAGCGAGGCCTGCAACGGCAAGGAGTTCGCCCACTACTGGCTGCACAACGCTTTCCTGAACATCGACAACCGTAAGATGTCCAAGTCTCTGGGAAACTTCTTTACCGTAAGAGAGATTACCGAGAAATATGACCCGCAGGTGCTCCGTTTCTTCATGCTGAGCGCACACTACAGAAGCCCGTTGAACTTCAGCGCCGAACTGATGCAGTCCTCCAAGACCAGCCTGGAGCGTATCCTGACGGCGGCTGACAATCTGAAGCATCTGATTGCCAACGCTAAGGACGACAGCATGACCGAAAGCGAGACTGCTCACTATGACGCGACAGAAGAGTATGTGAAGAAGTTTGAAGAGGCCATGGACGATGATTTCAACACCGCAGACGCCATCGCAGCCATCTTTGAACTGGTAAAATATCTGAACACCCATACAAGCGCGGAGAACAGCAAATCCTATCTGCAGAAATGCCTGGATCGCCTGAAGACCCTCTGTGACATTCTGGGGTTGGTGGCAGATAAGAAGGAAGAGCTTCTGGACGCGGATATCGAGACGCTGATTGCGGAGCGTCAGCAGGCAAGAAAAGAAAAAAATTTCGCACGGGCAGATGAGATCCGCGCAGAGCTTCTTAACAAGGGTATCATTCTGGAAGATACCCGTGAGGGCGTAAAATGGAAAAGAGCATAATGGATCTGATGGCAGGCATCAAGGAGACCTGGGAGCTTCCGGATGTGGACGTGCGGACCTATTCTCCGCTGGTGCTGGCCTATATCGGCGACGCGGTCTATGAGGTAGTGGTTCGTTCCCTTCTGGTGGGGCGAGGCAACGCCCAGGCTAACAGGCTTCATAAGGAGGCCAGTACCCTGGTGAACGCAGGGGCCCAGTCGGCCTCTCTGGAGCGCATCAGGGAGGAACTGACGGAAGAGGAAATGCAGGTCTTTAAGCGGGGCCGCAACGCCAATTCCGCCACCATGGCCAAGCATGCCACCATGTCCGATTACCGCCGGGCTACAGGCT
>CAKROP010000173.1 GCA_934373375.1 uncultured Anaerosacchariphilus sp. | reverse complement strand
CTTACAGTATGAGTGTGCTGTTTCTGGCTTTTATCGCGGTGGCTGTGGTACAGATTCAAAAGTCGAAGAAGATTCTTGCCGAAGGACCTGCGGAGCACGCACGGATCCGAAACATCAAAAACTGGTTTGAATCAGAAGGTATCTCCTCTCCGGAAATCACAGCTCTTCCTGCGACCGTACCGGTCAGCGAGCTGGAGGCCCTCTACCGTAAAAAGTATGAAGCTATCAAAGAGGTGCTGCATAAGCAGTTTCCCGACGAAAATGTGAAGCTGCTGGATAAGCTGGCGGCAGACTTCTCCGAGGACGCGCGAATCGACGCCATGCTGGAGGAGCAGATCCGAATCGAAGCGGCAGTGCGCGATAAGAGGACTTCGTAAGAGGGGGACTTCTACAACGGACGGTCGGAAAATCAATTTTCCACGTTCGAGGCGACCTAGCCTCTCCTTAGGAAAGTTGATTTTCCAACCTGGGGTTGGCCGGGAGAACTCCCGGAAGATTGTCTCAAGGGGGCTGTTGCAAAATAGATGAGTAATCATCTATGGAGCAGCAGCTCCTTTTTGTGCAAAAAATGAAAAAGCAGGCTCCGAAGAACCTGCCATTCATGGTATAATAAATTATGTCGAGTAAAATAAAATACCAAAAGAATTATACCGAATTCAATGAAACTTATCAACTGGTTTTGCCATTAAGTTTAGAAGGTTTTGTCCCAGATGACGATTCTGTCCGGCTGCTGAGCCATGAGCTTGAGGAACTCGATTATACTTTATTGTATAAGGCTTACTCTTCCAAAGGAAGAAATCCTGCGGTGGACCCGAAGACCATGTTCAAAATCCTGACCTATGCTTATTCCCAAAACATCTATTCTTCCCGGAAAATTGAGCAGGCCTGCCGCAGGGATATCAACTTTATGTGGCTGCTTGCCGGACAAAAAGCACCAGATCACAGTACGATTGCCCGTTTCCGAACCGGATTTCTCGCGGAGGCCTGCGAAAACCTGTTTTATCAGATGGTGCGCCGTCTGAAAGACGCGGAAGAATTATCTATGGAAACCGTTTTCATTGATGGAACCAAGCTGGAAGCCTGCGCCAATAAATATACTTTCGTCTGGAAAAAGTCCGTAGGGAAATGGGAAGAAAAAATGTTTCACAAGATTCAGGAAGCTGTAAGGCTTCTAAATCATGATTACATGCAGTCTTTTGCTGTAAATGCGGAATCCAGAGCGCAGGATCTGCAAAAAATCTCTGGCTATCTGGAAGAAAAATGCCAGCAGGATGGAACAGAGTTCGTCTATGGACGTGGCAGACGAAAAAGCAAAAATCAGAAATATCTGGAGCTTTTCCAAAGGTTCCGGGAACGGCAGGTAACCTACGACTGGCATACGGCCAGCTTCCAGGGAAGGAACAATTATTGTAAGACCGATCCGGATGCGACATTTATGCACATGAAGGATGACCATATGCGGAATGCCCAGTTGAAACCAGGATATAACATACAGATTGGGGTAGACAGCGAATACATTGTATCGGCAGATGTATTTCAGGACAGAAATGATGTCTGGACACTGGTTCCATTTTTAAAGATGATGGATGAAAAGCTGGGGTTTCGTTATCCGAGCGTCACGGCTGATTCCGGGTATGAAAGTGAAGAAGGGTATACTTATCTGCGTAGTTCAGGCCAGAAGCCGTATATCAAGCCCCAGACCTATGAAAAATGGAAGAAACGTAGTTTTAAACAGGACATCAGCAAACGTGAAAATATGGGGTATGATAAGGAGACGGACACATATACCTGCCATGCCGGTAAAAAGTTGAAAGCTCTTTTCGTAAAGAAGCAGAAAAGCAAAAGTGGCTATGAATCGGAAGTAACCGTGTATGAATGCGAGGATTGCGCCAATTGTCCCCATAAGGAAAAATGTAGCCGTGCGAAAGGGAATAAACGGCTGTATATTTCAAAAAGCTTTCTGGAAAAGCGTCAGGAATCATACGAAAATATCCTGAGCGAAACCGGGATCAAGTACCGGATGAACCGTTCCATACAGGTGGAAGGGGCATTCGGAGTTTTGAAAAATGATTACGAATTCCAGAGATTTCTGCTCCGGGGAAAAACCAAAGTAAAACTGGAGATTCTTTTGCTTTGCATGGGGTATAACCTGAATAAACTGCATGCAAAAATCCAGAAGGAGCGAACCAGAACGTATTTATTTGAAGTACAGCCAGCCTAAAATATGTAAAAAACCAAAGGCTTATTAAAGTACGGCAAAAAACCGGGATGAAACCCAGAAAAATAGATTTCATCCCGGTTTATGTCTATAACGGCAGAGGCTACCGCTCAATCATCTATTGTTGATGATTTTGCGACAGCCCCTTTGGCGTTCTGTTTTAAAATTTTGTTTTACAGTCCGGCTAATCTCTGCAGCGCCTCGCCCGCAATTAACAGCTCCTCGTGCTCAGCCATATAGGCCTCGGCGGCGGAGGAATATTTCTCGTTGCTGCCGTACTCGGAGAGAATGTTGGAAATCTTGTTGAATTCCTCGGGGGTGTGGCTGCTCTTGTGGATAATCAGGCAGTAGTCGCCATCCTTTTTCAGACGGTACAGGGAGTTCTGACCCTGGTAGAAGCCCTGAAGCACATGGGCAGCATCGATGACGGTGTCCAGATCCTGGAAGGAATACAGGCGGGTCAGGTCAATCTCGGAAGCGAGAGAGACGGCCTGTTCTGCTTTTTCTTCCTTGCTGGAAGCGGTAGAGTCCTGGAGCTTCTTTTCAATGAGCTTCTTGAACATATCCAGGACATTGTCGGCGCCTTCCGGAAGGATACCGCCCAGATCATTCGCGTCTTCGGGCATGGGGCTGTCGCCGCCCGGTGCGAATTTGGCGAAGCGGGTGTCCAGCTCTTCCGGATCCTCGACCTTGGTGATAATCAGGACGATGCATTCGTTGGGCATGGGAATCGCTTCGATCATCAGCGGAATATTGTCAGCCTCAAAACCAAATTCGATGGCTGCCTGCTGCATCATTTCCCGGAACAGCTCCTTCGCCTTTTCTGTACCGTAGGCCAGTTCACTGAGCTTCAGCTGACGGTTATTCAGATCGTCTCTGGTCAGGGTGCAGCGTATTTGGTTATCATTTATCTTTTCTATCTTCATATATCCTCACATCCAATTTATATATAGCTTAAAAAGGTTTCAATTCTATTATATACAAAATGACTGGGAGATACAATATTGAATCTGCGCTGAAAATATGAAAAAATCTGGTTTTCTATAAAAATTTCATAAATTTTCCAATTCACTTGCATTTCCGGAAAAGGACAGGGTATAATGAATTCGGAAAAGCCGCCCGGGGAAGGGAGGCAGCGAAGAACATAATTTTTACAGAAGTCTTAAGTAAGCCAGGCTTTTATTTCTCAGGCGCCAGTTCGGCGCGATTTCCACGATTGACAGATAAAAAGGTTTCAGAGAGAGGATCAGGCGGCATTTTCCGGAATAATATATCACGATCTCCTTTTGGGGAGCGGACGGCTGCGGCCCGCGGGTAAAAAACAGGCGAGGTCCCCTCCGAGCCTACAGAGCGGGCCGCGAGCCTTATCCGCTGTAAAAAATGATGGAAAGCTGTCGAAAATGGGTGACGCGGCGGTGAATTTCTGTTATGATAGACCCGATAGGAGGTTTCTGCCATGGCAACGACAAAACGAAGAAGACGAAGAAGACCCCGGGGAAGAAGAAAAGCAGCGCCGATGCTGGCGGTATTTGTACTGATTGTACTGATTCTGGCAGGCGTAATGTTTGCTTTCCTGTATGAAAAATATAGCCCCTCCAAGGAACGCATGAGCTGGAATACCTATTTCGAGGTGACAGCCAGCGATGAGGCGGCAGTGATTTTAAATGATCAGATGATGGATTTTAAGGCCAGAGTCATCGACGGTGAGCCCTATGTGACCACCGATACCCTGTACGATTACCTGAATTCCCGTTTCTACTGGGATTCCCAGGAAAATCTGCTGCTGTATACGACGCCGACGGAGCTGATTACCGCGTCCGTGGGCAGCAATACCTACACCGTGGCGAAGCAGTCCTACACCGAGGATTACACGCCGGTGAAGGTGGACGGCGATACGGCTTATGTGGCTTTGAAATACATTCAGAAATACACAGGCATTCAGTATGAACTGATGACCGACGAGGTGAACCGTGTCAATATTAAGACGGAGTTCGGTACGGCGGAGACCGTAACCGTGAAGAAGAACGGCAATGTCCGCTACCGCGCAGGCATTAAGAGCCCGATTCTGACGGATGTGTCCAAGGGCGATACTCTGTACGTGCTGGAGGAGACCGAGGACGTGGGCGACTGGACGAAGGTTCGTACGTCCAACGGCTTTATCGGTTACATCCGCAATAAATATCTGGGTCAGAAGGGCGAGGAGACTACCGAGTCCAATTACACAGAGCCTGAGTACACGAATATCAGCAAAGACTACACCATAAATATGGCATGGCATCAGGTGACCAATGCGGACGCCAACAGCAAGGTGCTGGAGACGATCGCGAATACAAAAGGGCTGACCACCATTTCCCCCACCTGGTTTTTCCTGAAGGACAATGACGGCAACATTGATTCTCTGGCAAGCCAGACTTATGTAAACTACTGCCACCAGAACAACATCGAGGTGTGGGCGCTGGTGGAGGATATCACCCACAAGGACACCATTACCGATTACGAGATCCTGTCCCGGACCTCATCCAGACAGCGGCTGGTCAGCAACCTGATTGCCAAGGCCATCGAGTTTGATCTGGACGGTATCAATATAGACTTTGAATATATCAATGAAGATTCCGCTAAGGGTTACGTGGAGTTCCTGAGGGAGCTGTCCATCATGTGCCGCCTGAACGGCATCATCCTTTCCGTGGACAATTACCGTCCGGCGGATCATAATCGCTTCTATAACCGCGCGGAGCAGGGTGTGGTGGCCGATTACCTGATTATCATGGGCTATGACGAGCATTACGCAGGCTCTGAGGAGGCCGGCAGCGTGGCAAGCATTAACTGGGTGCGCGAAGGCATCGAGGAGACCCTGAAGGAGGTTCCGGCGGAGAAGGTCATCAACGCGGTACCGTTTTACACCAGACTCTGGGAGGAGAGACCTAAGACCGCTGAGGAGCTGGCGCAGGAGTCCGACATGGATGATTACGTACCAAATGTAGTCAGCAGCAAGGCCTACGG
>CAKROP010000172.1 GCA_934373375.1 uncultured Anaerosacchariphilus sp. | reverse complement strand
TAAAAGCGAGAGGTTTGAATTAAATGTATAAAATATTAAAAAAAGACGGTCACGCCAAGCGGGCCGAATTTACAACGGTACACGGAACCGTTCAGACGCCGGTGTTCATGAATGTGGGAACCGTAGCGGCCATCAAGGGCGCGGTAGCCACCTCGGATCTGGAGCAGATTGGAACCCAGATTGAGCTTTCCAACACCTATCACCTGCATGTGCGTCCGGGCGACGAGGTGGTAAAGAAGCTGGGCGGACTTCATAAATTTATGTCCTGGGACAAGCCGATTCTGACAGATTCCGGCGGATTCCAGGTATTTTCCCTGGCTTCCTTACGCAAAATAAAGGAGGAGGGCGTGTATTTTAACTCGCACATCGACGGACGGAAGATTTTCATGGGTCCGGAGGAGAGCATGCAGATTCAGTCCAATCTGGCTTCCACCATTGCCATGGCCTTTGACGAGTGCGCGCCTGCGCTGGCGGAGCGCGAGTACGTGGAAAAGTCCGTAGCCCGCACCACCAGGTGGCTGGGCCGCTGTAAGGCGGAAATGCAGCGCCTGAACAGTCTTCCGGACACCATCAACAAGAATCAGCTGCTCTTTGGTATCAACCAGGGCGCGGTTTATGAGGATATCCGAATCGAACATGCCAAGCAGATCTCCGAGATGGATCTGGACGGTTACGCCATCGGCGGGCTGGCCGTGGGAGAGACCCATGAGGATATGTACCGGATCATCGAGGCGGTGACGCCGTACCTTCCCGAAGACAAGCCCACGTATCTGATGGGTGTCGGCACACCGGCCAACATTCTGGAGGCCGTGGACAGGGGCGTGGATTTCTTCGACTGTGTCTACCCCAGCCGGAATGGCCGCCATGGCCACTTGTACACCAACCAGGGAAAAATCAATCTGTTCAACGCCAAATATGAACTGGATGACCGGCCCATCGAAGAGGGCTGCCAGTGTCCGGCCTGCCGCCGTTACAGCAGGGCTTATATCCGACATCTTTTAAAGGCAAAGGAGATGCTGGGCATGCGCCTCTGCGTCCTTCACAACCTGTATTTCTATAATACGATGATGACCGAGATCCGCGACGCCATCGATCGAGGCGAGTATCAGGCGTATAAGAAGCGCAAGCTGGACGGCATGATGAATGGCCAGGCTTAGAAATGCTTCATAAAATAAGTATAAAATCAGGCCAGAGTACTTGACCGGAGATCGGGAAGTATGCTAGTATAATAAAAGCGCCCAAAGGTGAGAAGATAAGCGCCCGAGGGGAAAAGCGCGCAGAAAGCGCGACCGGCAACATATTTCAGGAGGAATGAACATGAATTTACTTGCAACAGGCAATGCAGCAATGGGATGGGGAACCATCATTCTTTATGTAGTAGTAATCGGAGCATTTATGTACTTCGCGGCTATCCGTCCGCAGAAGAAGGAGCAGAAGCGTTTGAACGCCATGCTTTCTACCATGGAAGTAGGCGATGTAGTTGTAACCACAAGCGGATTTTACGGCGTGCTCATTGACATCACAGAGGATGACGTTATCGTAGAGTTCGGCAGCAACCGCAACTGCAGAATCCCGATGAAGAAGGCAGCAATCGCAGAGGTGGAGAAGAGCAATGAGTAAGAAACCGACAGTACTGATGATTCTGGATGGCTACGGCCTGAATGACAATCCGGAGGGCAATGCCATCGCCATGGCGAAGACTCCGGTGATGGACGGCCTGATGAAGGACTACCCCTTTGTAAAGGGCAATGCCAGCGGACTGGCAGTAGGTCTTCCGGACGGACAGATGGGCAACTCTGAGGTTGGCCATATGAACATGGGTGCGGGACGCATCGTATATCAGGAGCTGACCCGTATCACAAAGGAGATCCAGGATGGAGACTTCTTTGAAAATGAAGCACTTGTAAAGGCTGTGGAGAACGCAAAGGCAAAGGGCTCCGCGCTGCACCTGTTCGGACTGGTATCCGACGGCGGCGTACACAGCCACAATACCCATATCTACGGACTGCTGGAGCTGGCAAAGCGCCACGGTCTGAAGAAGGTCTATGTACACTGCTTCCTGGACGGCCGTGACACACCGCCGACTTCCGGAAAGGATTTCGTACAGGAGCTGACCGACAAGATGCAGGAGATCGGCGTTGGCGAGGTAGCTTCCGTCATGGGACGTTACTATGCTATGGACCGTGACAACCGCTGGGATCGAGTGGAGAAGGCTTACAACGCCCTGACCAAGGGCGAGGGCAATGAGGCGGCTGACGGCGTCAGCGCCATTGCGGCTTCCTACGCAGAGGGCGTGAACGATGAGTTCGTGCTTCCGGCAGTGGTAAAGAAGGAGGGCAAGCCGGTGGCTGTCATTCAGGATGGCGACTCTGTGATCTTCTTCAACTTCCGCCCGGACCGCGCAAGAGAGATTTCCAGAGCATTCTGCTGTGATGAGTTCGATGGCTTCCCCCGTGAGAAGCGCATGGATCTGACTTACGTATGCTTTACCGAATATGACGCAACCATTCCGAACAAGCTGGTAGCCTTCCACAAGGTAGAACTTCACAATACCTTTGGCGAGTATCTGGCAGCCCATGATATGACACAGGTTCGTATCGCCGAGACAGAGAAGTACGCGCATGTAACCTTCTTCTTCAACGGCGGCGTGGAAGAACCGAACAAGGGCGAGGATCGCATCCTTGTGAAGTCCCCGAAGGTAGCGACTTACGACCTGCAGCCCGAAATGAGCGCTCCGGCTGTCTGCGACAAGCTGGTAGAGGCTATCAAGGCTGACAAGTACGACGTGATTATCATCAACTTCGCGAACCCCGATATGGTAGGCCATACCGGCGTAATTCCGGCAGCAGTACAGGCTATCGAGACTGTAGACGGCTGCGTGGGACGCGCGGTAGAGGCAGTGAAAGAGGTGGGCGGTCAGATGTTCATCTGCGCGGACCACGGCAATGCCGAGATGATGATTGACTATAAGACAGGCGAGCCCTGGACAGCACATACCACTAATCCGGTTCCCTTCATTCTGGTGAATGCAGATCCGGCATACAAATTGAGAGAGAATGGCTGTCTGGCAGATATCATTCCGACGCTCATCGAGCTGATGGGAATGGAGCAGCCGAAAGAGATGACCGGCAAATCTCTGCTGGTTAAGGAGGTTTAAGCATGGGAGTAATCCGAGCAATTTTAATGGTTCTGTTCGTGCTGGTATGCATCGCACTGACCGTAGTGGTACTGATGCAGGAAGGCAAGTCCAACGGTCTGGGAGCCATCGCAGGCGGCAATTCTTTCTGGGAGCAGAATAAGAGCCGTTCCGCAGAGGGTAAGATCGTACTTGCGACCAAGATTCTGGCGATTGCCTTTATCGTGCTGGCACTGGTACTGAATTTGAACATTTTTTAATGTAATAGATCCTTTATTACATTTTACGACAGATAAAGCACTCCCGGGATGACCGTGGGTGCTTTCTGCGTTATGGCAATGAGGCATGCCAGATTTACGTAATATGCCGGAGGAATTATGGCAGACAAAACATTTGAAGAGCGAAAGAAAATTATATATGATTTTATCAATGATCCGCGCTATGTGCCCATGAAGCAGAAGGAGCTGGCGATTATCCTGCAGGTGGAGAAGAAGGACCGGGAGGAGCTGAACCGGGTTCTGGATGAGCTTCTCTCCGAAGGAAAAATCTCACTGTCCAAGCGGGGACGCTATGGAAAAGCGGAGATCAAAAAGGTGGTCGGCGTGTATACAAGCCATGCCAAAGGCTTCGGTTTTGTGTCGGTAGAGGGCGAAGAGCAGGACATTTTCATCGGGGAAAATGACGCCGGAGACGCGTTCCTGGGCGATACGGTGGAAGTGGTGATCAAGGGTCATGCGGGCAAACGGCCCGAGGGCGTCATTACGAAGGTTCTGTCCCACGGCGTGACGGAGGTCATCGGCACCTTTGAACGCAGCAAAAATTTCGGCTTTGTGGTACCGGATAATCAGCGGATTAACCACGATATTTTTATTCCCCTGGAGAAAATCGGTCCGGCAGTCAGCGGACAAAAGGTTGTGGCCGAAATCACAGATTACGGCAAGGGCCGGAAAAATCCCGAGGGGAAGATTACGCAGGTGCTGGGGGAGGCGGATGATCCGGCTACGGAAGTGCTGGCGATTATGCTGGCTTACGGTATTCCCACGGAGTTTCCGGAGCGGGTGCTGAACCAGGCGGAGCGAGTGGCAAAGCCGGTATCAGAGGCGGACCGGGCCGGACGGCTGGATCTGCGGGATGAGGTCTGCGTCACCATCGACGGCGAGGACGCAAAGGATCTGGACGACGCGGTTTCTCTGCATAGAGAGGATGAAAATTATGTGCTGGGCGTGCATATCGCGGATGTGACCAACTATGTGCAGGAGAACAGCGCATTGGATCACGAGGCTCTTGACCGCGGTACCAGTGTCTATCTGGCGGACCGGGTGGTTCCCATGCTGCCGCGGACCCTTTCCAATGGCATCTGTTCCCTGAATGCAGGGGAGGATCGGCTGGCCTTAAGTTGTATCATGACCATTGACAGTAAGGGAAAAATCATCGGACACACCATTGCGGAGACCGTGATCTGTGTGAACCGCAGGCTCAGCTATACGGGCGTACAGAAGGTGCTGGATGACGATCCGGAGGAGACGGCGCTCTATCCGGAGCTGGTTCCCATGCTGAAGGAGATGGCGGAGGTATCAGCCCTTCTTCGGAAACGGAGAAGAAAGCGGGGATCTATTGATTTTGATTTCCCGGAGACTAAGGTGATTCTGGATGAAAAGGGATATCCCATTGATATTAAGCCTTACGAGCGAAATGCGGCCACAAGACTGATCGAGGACTTCATGTTGGCGGCCAATGAGACCGTGGCCGAGGACTATTACTGGCAGGCTCAGCCTTTTGTATACCGGATTCATGAGAAGCCGGACAGTGAGAAAATGAGCCGTCTGGGCACTTTTATCCGGAATTTCGGCTATAGCCTGCATACGGCGGGGGATGAGATTCACCCGGGCGAGGTACAGAAGCTGCTGGACAAGATAGCGGGTACGCCGGAGGAGGCCATGATTAGCCGCCTGACCCTGCGGTCCATGAAGCAGGCCAAGTACGCCACCGACTGCACCGGACATTTCGGACTGGCGGCTACCCATTACTGTCATTTTACCTCGCCCATCCGGCGGTATCCGGATCTGCAGATTCACCGGATCATCAAGGAGAACCTGCGGGGGCGCTTAAACGGCGACCGGGTGGTTCACTACGAGGCGATTCTGCCGGAGGTGGCAA
>CAKROP010000171.1 GCA_934373375.1 uncultured Anaerosacchariphilus sp. | reverse complement strand
TTGATATCGGAAAGGCGGTGCTGCGAAAAAATCTCCGGGATTTTGTCCGTTTTGCCCTGCAGCGCATGGTAGTAAGCACTGGTGGCACTCCAAAGGTTGATCCACGAGGCGTCGTGATAGCGCAGCAGATCCGCATATCGCTCCTCAAAGGTATAGCGCTGTTCTACATCGGTGTACAGCGAGAGCCGCCGCGAAAGGAAATCACAGCAGAGTTCCATGTTGATCTGTCCGTTGTCCTTGACCTGTGTGTAGGCGCGTTCTACTTCGATGTGTGCATCGGTGAAGCGGCCCTGACAGAACAGTGCCTCTGCGCGCATGATGGTTTCCGCGCCCTGCCCATGGTGATTGGTGACCTGATAGTAATGGGGCATACATTCGTCCATTTCGGCAAGCTCGCTCTCCATTTCTCCCGGCGCGCGGTAAAACATCATCAGCACGGACGGCGAGCCAAAGGTCCAGCCGCCGCTCGATTGGATGCTGATGGCGGGGCGGGACATCCGGGCGCTGGCACTGCGGTGCAGGCGGCTCATGGCACTGATGTCGTTGTAGCAGAGAAAGCTCAGAATGAGGTCGCATTCCCCCAGCAGGTTGCCGCGCTCTTCTTCAGACAGTTCCGGATGCTCCTCAATGGCCGTCAGCAGCAGCGCTTTCAGCTCCAACATTTTCGGGACTTGCCGCCAGGTGAACATCCGGCGCATCAGCACCAGAATAGCAAAGGGGGATGCTTTCAGCGTTTCTGCAGGGCATTTATCCAGCGCGTTCAGCACATCCTCCGGCTTCAGCGACGCCAGCAGGATGCCTGCATCGCTGCGAATGACCCGCAGCAGCGCATCGTAATTCTCACTCTTCCGGTAGGCGGCAATGGCGTGGAGATACTGTCGGTGCTGCTCGTACCACAGGCCGAAGCGCTCCCAATTGAGCCGCTGCATTTCTGCCGGCATCGCCAGAAAGCTGCGTTCAGCGCACTCCTTCATCATATGGTGGAAGCGATAAGTCGCTCCGTCCGGCAGGCGCGTGACAAAGGCGTTCTGCTCCGTCAGCACAGAAAGAATTTGCTCCGCATTCCCGTTGCCTGTGACGTATTGCGCCATTTGGACGGTGAATTCATCGGCAAGCCCCATGACCGCCAGAAACTCCCGCTGCTGTTCCGGCAACGGATCGAGCATAGCGGCGGTAAAGGTGGAGTAGATGTCAGAATGACGGCTGGGCAGCACGCCGCGCTCAAAGAGTGTCCGCAGATTCAGATAAACGGCGGAGAACCAGCCCTCGCTGGAGTAGAGAAGACTCTCCACCTGCGCGTCGGAAAGCTCCGTTCCGCAACGGTGGGCATAGACGGCCAGTTCCGTATGGTTGAGGCGCAGCTGCTCCGTGCCAATCTGATATACCTTGGCTCCCAGCCGCACCGCCTCCGCGGCAGGCAGAAAACGGTCCCGGCTGGCAACGATCAGATGCACGTTTGCAGGCAGCCGGTTTGCCAGCATGCATAGGAATAACGAGGCACGCTTGTCAGTCAGCAGGTGGAAATCATCAATAAAGAGATAGCAGGTCGTCTCATCTGCCAGCGAATGGCAGAGATCGTCCACCAGCAGTCCGCCGCCCGCGACGTCCGTGGGGCAGGGATAGTTACACAGAACATCAAAACCGGCCCGGGCAAATGCCTCCTGCACGCTTTTCCAGAAGATCGCGAGATTATCAGAGTACACGCTGATGCGGATAATTTTCAGGGTTTCCGCCTTGGCACGCTCACCCAGATACCAGTTTACTGCCGTGGTCTTTCCGTAGCCCATAGGGGCGACCACGGTGGTCATGGCGCAGCGGGAGATGGGCCGTAGACTCTCCTGCAGCCTTTCTGATATGTAAATGGTATTTAAATTCCATTTCCGTTTTGGCATAATATGTATCTCCTTCCGCTGTGAATTACAACTACTGCCTTCTGCGCAATGCTGTATTCCCCTGTCCGTTCTTATTTTAATTATACCACGAGAATATGAACACGGAAAGATCTGTCCTGTTTTTGAAATGAACTACCACGGGCATAAAAAAACGGCGTGACCTTCACAGTCACACCGTTTATTTCTTATCTGCCTACAGAATCAAACTCCTCGCAAATCTCCTTGGACGGCACTTTCGTCAGCAACGACACAATTACAATTGCCAGCGCGGATACGATGAACGCCGGGAGCAGCTCGTAGATGTTCCAGATACCGCCCATGGGACGAACCAGATATTTCCATACGAATACCATCACGCCGCCTGCCAGCATGCCGGCCAGGGCGCCCTGCATATTGGTACGCTTCCAGAACAGCGCAAAAAGGACCAGCGGTCCGAAGGCTGCGCCAAAGCCTGCCCATGCAAAGGATACGATATAGAATACGGAGCTGTCCGGATTCCACGCCAGGAAAATCGCTACAGCAGCAATGCCAATTACAGTCAGACGCGCTGCCATCATGGAAGCCTTTGCGCTCATCTTAATCTTCAGGAAATCCTGCAGCAGGTTCTGGGATACACCGGAAGCCGCCGTCAGAAGCTGAGAGTCTGCCGTAGACATGGTGCAGGCCAGGATACCGGCCAGAACCACGCCTGCAATCAGGGAAAGCAGGAAATTATGCTGTCCCAGCAGATGTGCGAAACGGATAATGACGGTCTCAGACTCTGCACTGGTCGCGAAGGTCGGAATCGCCCCCTGTACAGAAGCCGCGCAGCCAATCACGCCGATCAGGATAGCCACTGCCATGGAAATTACAACCCAGATACTGGCAATCCGGCGGGAAAGCGTCAGCTTATTCTCGTCTTCGATGGCCATAAAACGAAGCAGGATATGAGGCATTCCGAAATACCCCAGTCCCCACGCCATGGTAGATACAATCGTCAGCAGACTGTAGGGACTTGCCGTGTTGGTGGCGCTGTCATGCATCTGCGTCATGGAAAGATATCCGGCCAGTGAGTTCGCATTTGCCATAACCGCGTCCCAGCCGCCTGCCAGGTGGATTCCGTAAAATACGATAACCACCAGCGAAATACTCATAACAATACTCTGAATCAGGTCTGTGGTAGATACGGCCATAAAACCGCCCATGACGGTGTAACCTACGATTACTACCGCTCCGACAATCATCGCCACATGATACTCGACTCCGAAGAGACTGGAGAACAGTGTTCCGATTGCCTTAAAGCCAGACGCCGTATAGGGAATAAAGAAAATCAGAATTACAACCGCCGCGATACACATCAGAATGTTCTTCTCGTCCCGGAAACGTCTGGAAAAGAAATCCGGAATGGTAATCGCGTTGCATTTTACAGAATAGCGGCGCAGACGCTTCGCCACAATCAGCCAGTTCAGATAAGTTCCCAGACCCAGGCCGATAGCGGTCCAGCCAGCGTCAGAGATACCGGTCAGATAAGCGACGCCCGGCAGTCCCATCAGGAGCCAGCTGCTCATGTCGGAAGCCTCCGCGCTCATCGCCGTTACCAACGGTCCTAATTTTCGTCCGCCCAGATAAAATTCATCCGCGGAATCGCCGCTGCCCTTTTTACTGAAATAGAATCCCACGTACACCATTGCGACCAGATAAATCACAATCGCCGCGAGAATTCCCACCTGTCCTGCCATAGTTACATCCTCCTCATTTATCTTTCGATCGCGGAAAACAGCTTCTTCTGCCCCGCACATGAGGCTTATTATAGCACAGAGGAAAATAGACCACAATACAGAACAATGTATAGAATGAATGCTGTACTTTTATTTCTAAAAATACATATTTTTATTGATTTAATCGCATTTTATAACTAGACGATATTTTATAAAGTAAAAGATACAAATAATAAATTTTTATTGTACCAAAAATAAAACAGGCGCGCTCCAAATCCATATTTAGTTCTGCGGCAGGAAGCTGCTGAGAAACACCGGCAGCACCCGGCTGCTGTACTCCACCAGCGAATACTCCCCGGCGCAGAGACACCAGTCGTACAGAAGGGCCCGCTCGCAGAGAGCGTAGAGCTTCACCATCTCGCTGACACCGGACGTTCGGCTCAGCTGCCCGTTTTCCCGGCCTTTGGCAATGATTTTCCGCAGCAGCTTATAGTAAATCCGGTTGTGATCCAGGAGATGCTTCTCGCCGCTGGTGGTCAGCTGAGTGGAATAAAGCCGCGCCAGCAGATCCAGGGAAATGCTGTCCTCAATCATTTTAAAGAGCTCCTGATTCAGAAAAAGCAGCTGATCCATGGCTGTCATGTCCGGAGTCAGCTCCTCCATCAGCTCCTCATATTTTTCATCAAACAGGGAGCTAAGGGTGGAAAGAAGGGCGTCCTTCCCATCGAAATAATGATAGAAGGAACCTTTGGACGTACCGGAAAGGGCAATGATCTCCTCCACGGTTGTGTCCTCGTAGCCCTGCTCATAAAAAAGCTTCCAGGCCGCGCTGACGATCTTTCCTCTTGTATTTCTTGCGTTCTTCTTTGCCATTTTCTTCTCCCTGTCTGCAATTACCCATTTTCCGGGCTATTCATTCTATCTGCAGCTTTTGCGTTCTTGAGTCACTTTCAGACTTCCTAACTTCAGCAGCATATTTTTTCTATCACATCACGAAGTCTCCACCGTTCTTCTGCCGTTAAAAAGGCTGCGTCCGCCGCGTTCAGAAGCAGCGTCTTCCGTTCTTCCGCCGTCATGCCAAGTTCCCGGCTAAGCAGCCCGAATTCCTTCTCGATGGTGGTATCCGACACCGTCATATTGTCTGTATTGACTGTCACGCACAGGCCCTGACGCAGAAAATCAAGTACCGGGTGCTCCGCAAGGGACGCCACCGCTTTGGTCTGCACATTGCTGCTGGGGCACATTTCCAATGGGATCTGCTGCTCCTTTAACCGAGCAAGCAGCTCCGGATCTTCCGCCGCGCGCACGCCGTGACCGATACGGCTGGCTCCAAAGGCAAGCGCCGCCTGAATGCTCTCCGGCCCGTCGGCCTCGCCCGCGTGAATCGTAAAAGGCACGCCAAGCTCTTTCGCGAGACCGAAGACGTCCGCGAAATCCGCTGTCGGATACAGGGCCTCTGCTCCGGCCAGATCCACTGCCGCCACGCCGCGTCCCAGAAAAGTGGCCGTCGTCCGAACCGTCAGCAGATTTTCCTCATGATTGTCCGCCCCTCGCATACAGCAGAGAATTAGCCTGCAGTTGAAAAACGAACCGATAAGCGCCTCCTGCATACCTGACAGAGCCGCCTTCACCACCTGCTCCTGGCTCATACCCTTCTTCGTGTGAAGCTGGGGCGCAAATCGGATTTCCGCATAGAGCATCCCC
>CAKROP010000170.1 GCA_934373375.1 uncultured Anaerosacchariphilus sp. | reverse complement strand
TTTCGAAGGCGAAGCGGAAAGAGCCGGACTGAAAGAGGAACAGGATGTAGTAGATCTTGTGAAGGAAATTCGTGCGGAAAGGGGAGATTTATACAAATGCGAGTAATGCTGGATACCAATGTTTTGATTTCCATGCTCCTTTTTCCATCGGAGAAATTTAAAAGGCTGCTGGATGCAATCACAGGCAGGCATAAGCTGGTCCTGTCGTCCTTTGTGGTGGAGGAAATGTTTGCAGTGGTGGAACGGAAATTTCCCGGGAAAAAGAAGGCGGTAGATGAGTTCTTGTCAAATCTTACATACGAATTGGTATATACACCTCATAACATGAAGGCGGATATTTTTCAAATCAGAGATGTAAATGATTATCCAGTTTTGTATACGGCTATCATAGAAAATATTGACATTTTCATAACCGGAGATAAAGATTTTCAGGACGTAGATATAGAAAAACCGGAGATTATGACTCCGATGGCGTTTCTGGAACGATTGTAACAGATACAGAAGAATATTCAGAATGAGTACAAAAGATAAATGAAACAATAGGCTGATGAAAAAGCTTATTGCTTTTTTTATGCCTTATTTTACATAAACTTAACAAAACCTGCGATTATCCTTTACCTCTCCTTGATAAGGTGATAACAGAATCAAAAGAAAAACTTAACTTTCACACAAAGGTATCAACCATCAAGCTACTGAAAAGCAGGAGGGAGTAGACAATGCAACACGTAGAAATGCTGTTTCGTTTTATCGGCGGCCTGGGTATGTTCCTGTACGGCATGAACGTTATGGCGGACGGACTGCAGAAATCCGCGGGCAATAAAATGAAACATTTACTGGAGTTCCTGACCCGGAACCGTCTGATGGGAATTCTGGTGGGAGCCGGAGTGACCGCGATTATCCAGAGCAGCTCGGCCACCACGGTTATGGTCGTAGGCTTTGTAAACGCAGGGTTAATGAATCTGACCCAGGCAGTGGGCGTTATCATGGGAGCCAATATCGGTACCACCGTGACAGCCTGGCTGGTGTCCATGAGCGAGTGGGGAGCGTTCCTGAAACCGGAATTCTTCGCCCCGCTGCTGATTGGAATCGGCGCTTTTATGATGCTGTTTTCCAAGAAAGAAAAGATTATCGACGTAAGTGAAATCCTCATCGGTTTCGGCGTACTGTTTATCGGACTGAGCTTCATGTCCGGCGCGATTACGCCTTACCGTGACGCGCCGATTTTCTCTGAGGCATTCCGGGTGCTGGGACGCAATCCCATCCTTGGTATGCTGGCCGGTCTGGCAGTCACCGCGCTGATCCAGAGCTCTTCCGCTTCCGTCGGCATCCTGCAGACCCTGGCGGCCAACGGCCTGGTCAATTGGAGCTCCGCGGTCTTCATTACCCTGGGCCAGAATATCGGTACCTGTGTGACGGCGCTGCTGTCCAGTCTGGGCGCACATAAGACTGCGAAGCGCGCGGCAGTCATTCACCTGCTGTTCAATACCATCGGAGCCGTTGTATTCGGTCTCGGCATGTTTGTTGTATTTACCGTCAATAAGACCTGGGCCGCTTCCAATATCAACAGCGTGGGAATCTCCGTATTCCACACCGTTTTCAATATCACCAATACGATTCTGCTCTATCCCTTCGGCAACCTGCTGGTGAAGCTGTCCGGTCTGATTGTCAAGGATGATGAGAAGGGAGAGAGCGGGGAAGAAGCCTTCGAGATGCCCCATATCGAACCCCGTTTTCTGGAGACTCCGTCCTTTGCGGTAGAGGGCGCCCTGAAGGAAGTGGTCCGTATGGGAGAGCTGGCAGTGACCCATGTGGAGACCGTATTTGACGCCGTCCGTACCGGCAGTCAGAAGCGGGTTGACAGGGCCATAAAATTAGAGCAGAATATGAATGAATACGAGAAGAAAATGACGGAATACCTGGCACAGATCAGTAAGGGTTCCCTGACGGATCACCAGCGTCTCATCATCAATAACCTGTTTTATACCGTAAGCGATCTGGAGCGGATCAGCGATCATTGCGATAATCTGGCGGAGCTGACCCAGACCATGATTAACGAAGGACTGCATTTCTCCATGGAAGCCATGCACGGCTTTGAGGAGATTGCCGGCCTGACTGTGGATGCAGTGAAGGCGGCAGTGCTGGCCCGTGAGACTGAGAAAATGGCCTATGTGCAGCAGGTGGTTCAGATCGAGGATGAGATTGACGATCTGGAGGAGGATCTGAGAACCCAGCATATTACCCGTCTGGCCCGCAACGAATGCTCCGCAGCCCGGGGCGTCATTTTCCTGGATATGCTCAGCAATATTGAGCGGATTTCCGATCATGCAAACAACGTAGTAGGCTATGTGGCAGACGAGAAAGAGGGATAAGCGTGAAAAAGAAGGTTCTGGTAGGCTATATTATTGCGGCAATGATTGCGTTAGTTGCGTTTGAATACGCATTTTGGACAAATGGCTTCAGTTATCTGGAGCATCAGAGCGAGAAAAGCTATCTGACCCAGGCGGAAATGCTGCGGGATTTGTTTCAGGCGGAGGATGTGGCCGGGGAAAACGGCTATGAGCAGTTCGCGGAGAATTACGCGAAAGCCTACAATATCCGGATCACCATTATAGATTCCGAGGGCAATGTGCTGGGAGAGTCCCAGGGAGCCGGCCAGCTGATGAGCAATCATTTGAACCGGGAAGAGGTACAGAAGGCCCTGGAAGGTCAGAGCAACAGCCTGATTCGGAAGTCTGACACCTTTGATGTGGACTACTGTTACTGCGCGGTACCGGTGGACAGCGGTGATTTCCACGGGGTCATGCGTGTGGCCCTGCCCTTAAGCGAACTGAAAAATATGGACAATGAATTTGTCCGTTCCACCATACTGGTGACCCTGGTGCTTCTGGTGGTCGTTATTTTCCTGGGAGCTTATTTCCGGAAATATGTGCAGGCCATGAAGAAGGTGGAAAATATGCGCCGGGAATTTGTGTCCAACGTAACCCATGAGCTGAAGACGCCGCTGACCTCTATCCGGGGCTTTGTAGAAACCCTGAAGGAGGGAGCCATCGAGGATCCGAAAATGGCCCATAGATTTCTGGATATTATCGAGATTGAGACGGAGCGCCTGAGTAACCTGATCAGCGACACCTTACTGCTGTCTGAGATTGAGAGCAAGCAGGACACCAACCGGGAGCCCTGCGATGTCAATGCAGTGATTGCCGAGGTGGTGGAGCTTCTGCAGCCCAAGGTCAAAGAGCATGTCCGCCTGATTTTCCAGCCGGATCCGACGGTGAAATTTTATAACTGCAACCGGGATCGGATCAAGCAGCTTCTGATCAATCTGGTGGACAACGGCCTCAAAGCCACCGAGTTCGGTGCGGTTACTATCGTGTGCCGGACTGCGGGAAATCAGCTGGTGCTGGAAATTTCGGATACCGGTATCGGCATGGAGGAGGAGCAGTTAGACCGCATCTTCGAGCGCTTCTACCGGGTAGACAAGGGACGCTCTAAGGCCCAGGGCGGCACCGGACTGGGACTGTCCATCGTGAAGCATATTGTGGAGCTGTATCACGGAACCATCCACGTGACCAGCAAACCGGGCGTCGGAACCGAATTTACAGTGAAGCTGCCCTATTAAAAAAGAGCATAGAAATATTTGGTGCAGGTCGAAGCACTTGCTGCTGAGACTGCAGAGGAGACATCATGGCAAAGAAAGTCATTTTAACGATAGACGATGAGGAACATATCCTTGATTTATTAGAATACAATCTGGGAAAAAATGGGTACGAAGTTCTGCGGGCCGACACCGGAGAAAAGGGACTGACAATTATGAAAACCATGCAGGTAGATCTGGTGCTTCTGGATTACATGCTGCCCGGCATGGATGGCATTGAGGTCTTAAAAGAAATGCGGGCGGACAAAAATCTGTCTACGATGCCTGTCATTATGCTGACAGCCAAGGGCGAAGAGATCGATAAAGTCCTGGGACTGGAGATGGGCGCAGATGATTATATCAGCAAGCCCTTCGGTATCCGTGAACTGCTGGCCCGTGTGAAAGCGCTGCTTCGCCGCAGCTCTCTTGAGAAAATCGAAGCAGAGCCGGAGGATAAGATTACAGCGGGGGATCTTCTGATTAACAATACATCCCGGGAAGTCTATATGGATGGAAAACCCGTATTTCTTTCTCTGAAGGAGTTTGAACTTCTTTATCTTCTGGCCAGCCACCGGAACCGGGTATTCACCCGGGAGCAGCTGCTGGAGCTGATCTGGGGATATGAGTATTCCGGTGAAACCAGGACAGTGGATGTGCATGTGCGGAATCTCCGGAAAAAAATTGAAAAGGATCCGGATCATCCACAGTATATCCAGACTGTTCGCGGAATGGGTTATAAATTTGTCTGAAACAGAATATGAAATGTAAGGAAAAAGCTCACGGAGGTGTCAGTGCAGAGACCCTCTGCCGGGCTTTTTCTATTTCCGTATATTTCTGCCGGCACAACAAAACCCTTACAGCTTCTTTACATACCCTTAACGAAACCTGGCTTTTACCCTTAACATTGGCGGTCTAAGATAATAACCACAGGGCGGGCAAGAGAAACCAAAAGCCCTGAAGAAGAAAAGAGCGAAGAAAGCCGGAAACGTTCACCCGGCAAGAAGGAGAAAACATTATGAAAAAGAAAGCAGTTACCTTATTAATGACAGCAGCACTTACAGCAGCGATGCTTGCAGGATGCGGAAGCTCCAATGCAGCAGATACAGCAGCAACTACTGATACAACCGCAGACGCAGAGGATACCACAGATGCGGCAGCAGATACAGCAGCAGCCGACTTCGATACCGAGGAAGACATCTCCGTTTATTCCCGTGAGGACGGTTCCGGAACCAGAGGCGCATTCATCGAGCTGTTCGGCGTAGAAGAGAAGGACGCCAACGGAGAAAAGATTGACAACACCACTGAGGACGCAACCATCACCAACAATACCTCCGTTATGATGACCGGCGTGGCTGGGGATGATTACGCAATCGGATATGTATCCTTAGGTTCCCTGAATGATACCGTAAAGGCACTGAAGATTGACGGCGTAGAGCCCACCGTAGAAAATATCAAGAGCGACAGCTACAAGGTATACAGACCCTTCAACATCGCAACCAAGGGCGAGGTCAGCGAGGCTGCACAGGATTTCATCGATTATATCCTGAGCGCAGAGGGACAGCAGATTGTAAGCGATGAGGGATACATCACCATCGACGACGCGGCTCCGGCATTCGCAGGCGGCCAGGCAAGCGGCAGCGTGACAGTAGCAGGTTCTTCCTCCGTATCTCCGGTGATGGAGAAGCTGGCAGAGGCTTATATGAAGCTGAACAGCAATGTGA